>JAFZQY010000072.1 GCA_017620155.1 Lachnospiraceae bacterium
CCCAGATTGCCGGGATCCTGAAGAGAGTCGAGCAGCATATAGAGGCTGCCGCGACTTAAGATATCTTCAACAGAATAGTCATAAGACCTGACTAAAGAAAGGACACCCTGTGGAGTCATGGTGTCCGACATCTTCTTCATCACATCTTCGGTTACAAGCTCGTATCCGGTCACGGACAGCCTGTCCCTGATCTCCTGGCTCGCATGATCCACGAAATCCTCGGTGACATATACGCTGTCTGTCCTATCGAGCGGGACCTCGGAAAACATCCTTGATCCTTCGACTATAAAGAGGCCCGCTTCGCGCATTTCCTTATCCTTGCTCTGAAGCTGGGCAATCCTCTTTACGGCCCCATTGGTCAAGCTGCTGATCATCAGCTGAGTATCCTCGCTACCTCATAATCATACTCGGGGATCTCCTTGGTCATGTTCAGAGCTTCCTCGATATCGAAATCAACGCACTCGCCGTGTCTGATGCCTACGACGCGGTTGGACTTGCCTGCACAGAGTATATCGGCTGCGTATGCTCCCATGATGGATGCATAGTAACGGTCCTTACATGTGGGTGAACCGCCGCGCTGCATGTATCCCAAGATGGTCGCTCTGGTCTCGATACCGGTAGCAGCCTCGATACGTCTGGCCATGGATGTTGAGTGGCCGATACCTTCCGCATTGATGATTATATGATGGGTCTTGCCCTTCTTACGGTTGTTGATGATGTTGTTGATGATCTTCTGTTCGTTATAGTCATATTTCTCGGGAAGCAGGATATCCTCGGCGCCGTTTGCTATGCCGCACCAGAGTGCGATGTAACCGGCATTACGTCCCATGACCTCTATGATCGAGCATCTCTCATGTGAGGATGATGTATCACGTACCTTATCTATGGCCTGCATAGCGGTATTTACTGCGGTATCGAATCCGATCGTGTAATCGGTGCATGCGATATCAAGGTCTATCGTACCGGGGATGCCGATCGTATTGATCCCGTGTCTTGAAAGAGCCTGCGCTCCTCTGTAGGAACCGTCGCCGCCTATAACGACCAGGCCGTCGATCCCGTGTTCCTTACATATCTCAACGCCCTTAAGCTGGCCCTCTTCGGTCTTGAACTCCATGCATCTGGCGGTACCTAAGATCGTTCCGCCTCGCTGGATCGTATCCGATACATGGTATCTCTCGAGGTCCATGATCTCCTCGTTCAAAAGACCCTGATAGCCTTTCTTGATACCCTTAACAGCCACGCCCTGAGCCATCGCCTTACGGACTACCGCTCTGATAGCCGCATTCATGCCGGGTGCGTCGCCGCCGCTTGTAAGTACACCTATGGTTCTGATTTCACTAGCCATTGTGATCCTCCTGTATTAACAGTCCTATCATATCACTTTTTCGGGTATGTGACCTCAACATTTTCTCTTCCGAACCTGTCATAGAGGGCATCGAGGAGCCTGCGGTCTATCCCGACGCTCATTGAACGGGGAAGCGTAACGATCTTCTTTTCCTCATTTAAGTATAACTTGACTATACTGAGTCCGTCACTATCATTCAGTATCGCATCCATGTCAGCGGATGAAGCGTTGAGTTCCTGCTCATTCTTAAAGCGGATCCAGAGGACGCTCGGCATGTCCGAGAATCTCTCGATCTTGTCGCTGATGAGCTTCATGTCGCGGTCGACTTCCTCATCCACGCGTCCGGTGATGAATACCATCTCATTTTCCGAAAGAAGGTCCCGATACTGCTCATATGTCTTAGGAAAAACTATGACTTCGACGCTTCCAAGCATGTCTTCGAGGGTAACAAAAGCCATGAGCTTGTCGCTCTTGGTGAACTTGGTCTTGCATTCCGAGATGATGCCGCCTATCGTTACGACCTGGCCGCCATGCAGTTTTTCTTCGGGAACCGCGCCGTCTTCCCCGTCGCCGATGGGCTCAAAATTGATATCCAGAAGGACTTCTCCTCCTTCGGCCTCGTCTTCTGCCGTGACAGTGCGTACTTTGAAATCCGCGGTGGTATTGGTCTTATGAGCCTCCCATAGGTTCTGATATTCCTGAATCGGGTGTCCGCTTATGTATACGCCCAGAACTTCTTTTTCATATTGAAGGAGTTCCTCCTTGGGCATCTCGGGAACCGGCGGAAGTTTGATCCCCAGAAGCTTAGGGTCGTTACCTCCCATCGTGTCAAAAAGGGTAAGCTGGCCGGCGGCATTTTTCTTGCGGTCCTTATGGACGCCGTCCATCAGACCCTCATATATCATCAGCATCTGGCGCCTGTTGGCTTCGAATGAATCGAGGGCTCCTGCCTTGATCAGGTTCTCAACGACTCTCTTGTTGAGTTCGCCCGTCTCTCCGACTCTCATCAGGAAATCCTTGAAGTTCCTGTAGGGACCGCGCAAGGTCCTCTCATCGATGATCCTCTGGATCACGGTCTGACCCACGGACTTGATCGCGGTCAGCGTGTATCTGATGTTTCCGTCCCTGGCCACAAAACCTATGCCGCCCTCGTTTATGTCGGGAGGCAGGATCTCAATGCCCATGCTGCGGCAGGTCATGATGTACTGAGCTACCTTATCGGATCTGCTGATGACCGATGTGAGCAGGGCCGCCATGAACTCGGCGGGATAATAACATTTTAAATATGCCGTCTGCATGGAAACGAGAGCATAGCAGGCCGCATGCGATTTGTTGAACGCATACTCCGCGAAGGTCTCCATGCTTTTCCATATCTCATAAGCCACATCCTCGGGGATACCTTTTGACACGCATCCGGGAATGTTGAGTTCGGGATTGCCGTGAACGAAGTATTCCTTATTCTCATCGATGACGTAACGCTTTTTCTTGGACATCGCGCGCCGTATGTTATCACTGTCACTCATCGTATAGCCGGCCAGATCGCGAACTATCTGCATAACCTGCTCCTGGTAAACGATACAGCCGTAGGTAGCCGAAAGGATCGGCTCAAGTTCGGGCGTGACGTAGGTCACCTGATCGGGATTGTTTTTGCCCTTGATGTACTGGGGTATGAAATCCATAGGACCCGGACGGTAAAGCGAGATGCCCGCTATGACATCCTCAAGGCTGCCGGGTTTTAATTCCTTCATGAAGTTCTTCATGCCCGCAGACTCCAGCTGGAAAACGCCCTCGCACTCTCCGCTTCCAATGAGTTCCAGAACCTTGGGATCGTTGTAATCTATCTCATCTATATCTATATGAGTGCCGTAGTTGGCCTCGACCATCTCGCACGCATCCCTGATGACAGTGAGTGTACGAAGGCCCAGGAAGTCCATCTTAAGAAGGCCAAGTTCCTCCACGGTATCCTTGGTAAACTGGGTGTTTACAGGGCCGTCTCCGCGGCATGCGAGCGGCACGAACTTTTCCGCACTGTCGGGACAGATGACCACTCCGGCTGCATGGGTCGAGGTGTTCCTCGGAAGCCCCTCAAGTCTCATGCACATATCGAGAAGATGATGCACCTGATCGTCGGAATTATACATCTTACTTAAATCCGGGTTCATC
>JAFZQY010000073.1 GCA_017620155.1 Lachnospiraceae bacterium
ATCGAATGTAGAACAATGAAGGCGGGCTGACACATTTGTCTTCGGGCGTGGTGTCCCAATCGGAAATTCCGTCAGACCAATCACCTTCATCATAAATAAAGAGCAGAGACTGTAAAAGCCTCTACTCATATATTAAGAATCCGAATTTGTGAGGACAGTTATGAATGTTAGATCGTGCGATGATAAAGAATGGCTTCTTTCAGAAGATGCATTCTTACTCTATGCTTCCTGTATGTATCAACCAAGATATGAGAATTTCAAAAAACAAATGGAAGATTTAATAAGCGATCCATCGGTAAGAGTATATGTGTGCGAGAGCCAAGGCAGGAAAACCGGCATGATGGTGCTGAGAATCTCAGATTCTGCTGCTGAAATCATCGGAATTGCTGTGTCCGAAAAAAAGCGCCGTCAAGGAACCGGAAGATACCTGGTCCAATATGTGATGAAATCTGAGGGTTTGGAAAGGATCAATGCACAGACAGACGATGATTCAATCGGGTTTTACCGTAAGTGTGGCTTTACCGAGGAAAGGATTGTGGTTGATTATCCTGATGGTTCTGCTGTCCGATACAACTGTGTACTAAACAAATAGACTAATTCCGGTTTGTAGATTAGAAACACTGTTGTAAATCTTAATTTGAGGTTGAATGATATGAAGTGTGAACTATTATCAGAACAGAATCTTGCGTTGTTGCTTGACTTTGTTGATGATGAGAATACGAAATACGATGAGGCCGTATTGAAAGATTTTTTGAACGATAAAAATGCATACGGCTATATTGCTATACACGACGGAAAGGCAATAGGATTTGCCCACGGCTATGGAACGGAACTAGTCCGGTTTATCCATGAACATTCGAAAACCTTAGGCTGTCCAAAGATGTTTCTGCTTACTTATAAACACAATGTATCCGCCTGCAGGTGCTACGAGAAAGCCGGAGGTATCTGTAATGCTGCTTCCGATGATATTGTATTTTCGTTCAGTTAATGCAATCGCCCCTGTTTTTCAGCTAAAATAGAGGATGCAACTTCAGGTTGCGCAAATGCAAATTGAAGTTGGTAGTAAAAACACGGCTCTGACCTTACGCTCCTTTTGAAAGGAGGATTCATATCATGAGTTTTGGAGAATATTTACAAACGATTCGACTTTCAGAATTGTCAACGGATTGTTTGATTATGTGCGCGACGCATCGATATGTCAGGCGATTGATATCGCAAGAGATGTTGTGGATTATACGGTATTGCCGCTTATAGCGATCCTTATATGTATCTATTATGACAAGTTAAAAGGACAGGAAAAAGGTACTATATAATTTCTGCTCCTCTCATGATAAGGTTTAATCATAGCAAGCCAATTCTATTATGATTTCTTTATTATGAAAGGAGAGGACATGAAAGCAAATATACGTATGGTTCTGATAGGAGAACTGATCCTGCTTGCAGTGATTTTTCTGTTTATGATTATGGTGGGTGGAGCCGGATTTTCATCTATCACTTGGTTTATTGATTTTCCGTCGATAATACTCATAATCCTGTTCCTGATCCCCGGACTTCTGATCATGGGTGTCTGGAAGGATTTTGTGAAAGCTTTTTCGGTTGGGATCAAACCGTACAGCCTGCTGGAACTCAAGAACATAATCGGTGCCGTGGGCGCCGCGCAGAAACTGACCGTATTAGGCGCACTTGTTGCCATCATCACAGCCGGCGTATTCATTATGGGCAGCTTAGATGACCCGTCAAGTCTCGGCCCTAAGCTTGCAGTATGTTTTCTTGCCGGTTTATATGCCGTTGTGATCGAGTATTTTCTTCTTCCGCTTAAGCTGAATGCCGAGCGCAAGATGAACGAAGAGATGGATTTTGAAGATGACTGATCCCGCGATCACGAAGGAACAATATCTGAATAAAGCAAAAGAGTTCGGGTTCACGAAGCGTGAGCTCGAACTCGGCTACTTAAAAGTGTCGGGATTTTCAAACCGGCGTATTGCGTACATGTTCGGCATCTCGGAGCAGACCGTCAAAAACCATTTTACGCACATTTACGAAAAGGCGTGGGTCCCCGGTAAAAAGGAATTCCGGGCTCTCTTTACTGATTCCGGTCCGTAGAAAGCTACCGCATATCCAGCCCGGCTTTGTGTGCCTGCGAATGCTGAAGACGTCTGGGAACATAATAGAGTTTCCCGTCCTTGATGAGCTTGGCGCCGGTCTGGTGATAGTAAAAAGATATGTCGTTATCGGCGCACTGCGCATGGACCTGTTCCACCCACGCATAATCACATACTCTGGCGTTCGCGCCTGACTCTCCGCCTACGGATACATGCTTTATCAGGGGCCTTCCGTCGGCGGATTTATATTTTTCTATATATGGTTTGAGATCGACGTCACTTAGCATCGGCTCGATCATCACCATATGACTCTCAAGCGGCAGTGATAAATATACGGGCAATCGTTTGTCTATCATATCCTGGTTTTCACACGTGACTGCTATGGACACGTGTTTCCAGCCTTCACCCCAGTCTTTGGGCAGATGATCCGCGATACGTTCGGGTCTTTTTGTGATCATGAAAAAAGTGCAGTCTGCGCGTTCTCTCATCATGTCCCACGCATCGTCCCTCCAGTCATCCGCATCGGGATGAAAGAAATCCGAAGAAAAACATGTATCGATGTGCGAACCGTACGGTACCTTGTATCTCCCCTTGTTTTTGCCTGACTTAAGCACCCTGACCGGGAGGTCGAAATTCTCGGTCTTCTGAACTATGGAAGGATCTCGGCCTACGGATTCATCGCGACGGTACATATAGCAGTGTAGGCAGCCCGGGCTTGTTTTCGTGCATCCGTGCCACAGGTTCCAGTTGACACTGGCGGGCGGTCTGGGATCGATATTTTCTTCCGGAAAAAGAGACATCTGTTCCATGCTTGAATTGTAAATGGTTTAAACCGTTTATGCCACTTTTTTATTCGGAACGGGGATGTTATGATTCGATCATAAGATATCTTATGAACTAAACCGGTTAATAAGTTTGGGTGTTATCAACATATATAAACAGGAGGAACGGATATGAACGATATGAATAAACTTACGGATTGGGTGATCCGGAAGATAGAAACAGAATATAAAGATGATGTTGCATTGCTGATCGCGATCCGCGGTCACAACACCGATGATGATCAGCACGGCGTATGTTTTGACTATTTTGTGCCGGCAACGGAACGTGGAAACGAGCTCACAGAGACCTTCATCATAGGAGGAGCATACGGTAAAAGGGGTGAAATTTCTTATTAATAATGCTATGATAACAGTACTTGAAACCGTTCGGTTTCGTAATCTGTATATCAAGGAGAAAGGCTAATGAGAATATTGTTGAACATCCTGTGGATCATCTTCGGAGGCCTGATCAGCTGGCTTTCATGGATCCTTGCAGGTTGTCTGTGGTGCGTAACTGTCGTGGGTATCCCTGTAGGGTTGCAATGTTTTAAACTTGCTTCCCTTTCACTCAATCCCTTTGGAAAAGAAGTTCAGTATGAAGGCGGAGCCGTGTCATTTCTCTTAAACGTGGTCTGGTTCCTGTTATCGGGGCTGCTGCTCGCGTTTGAGAACTTCGTGTTCGGCTGCATTCTCTGCATTACGATCATAGGAATACCTTTCGGCAAGCAGTTCTTCAAGATCGCAGGTCTCGCACTCAGACCGTTCGGAGCAACTGTTGTCCGGGTACATGTTTTCTGATCAATTTTTGGGGGATATAAATGAAAGACGTTTTGAATTTAGGCCTTTTGTTTCAGTTATTCCGGTATGTGCTTGTTTCGCTCGGATATTGGAATATCTTTAAGAAATGCGGGGTCAAACCGTATTATTCCTGGATCCCTTTTGCCAGGGAGTATCATATCGGTCTGTGTGCAAACAGAGAAAAAGAAGCGCGCACGTTTACCATAGTCTACGTATTAAGCGAAGTTGTCGGGCTGATCAATAATTTCAATCCGGGAAACGGTTCGAAAATCTTCCTGATCATCGCGGTCGTACTTCTTTCTCTTCAGATAACTCAAGTAGTATATATGTTCAGGATATACCTGGGACTTATCGAGGTTTTCGGTCAAAGGAAGAGATGGCTGTTCGGTTTTATCTTTTTTGAATGGATCACCACTTTTATCTGGGGATTATCTCCGAAATTCGTTCCGGGCAGACAGGTAGAGAGCCTGAGCTCACTTGACGGCGTGAAGGTCAGCGGTACCGAAGCTCCCGTCATCGAGAGCGGTCTTACGGTCAACATCACCGAGCGTAAGGTCGTTGATTTCTTCAGGAAAAAAGTGCTTCTTAAGGACATACACATGACCATTCCCAAAGGTCATATGGTACTCCTCCTTGGTGGATCCGGCGCAGGCAAGACCACTTATCTTAACGCCGTAACGGGTTATGAGAAGGCCGACGCCGTGGTCAAGCTCGACGGCCAGGATATCTACACCGATTACGCCAAGATGAAATATGATGTGGGATTCGTTCCGCAGCAGGATCTTATGAGGGGTAACGACACCGTTGCTCTTACTCTTACGGATGCGGCTTCACTCAGGCTTCCGTCCAGCGTTTCTTTCCTTAAGAAGAAAAAGCGCGTAAATGAAGTTCTTGAAGAGTTCGGACTTGCGACCGTCAGAAACAGCCTGGTTGAGAAACTCTCCGGCGGACAGCGCAAGCGTCTCTCCATCGCAATGGAATATATCTCCGATCCGACCCTGTTCATTCTGGATGAACCCGACTCGGGTCTTGACGGCGTTGTTGCCAGAGGTCTTTTTGAGAAGCTTCGTGCGATCGCCGATCAGGGTAAGATCGTCATCGTTATCACACATACTCCCGACAGAGTCATAGATCTGTTTGATGATGTGATCGTTCTTGCCAAGGATAAATCGAGGACAGGACGCCTTGCATGGTACGGTCCGGTCGATGAAGCGCGTGAGTTCTTTGAGAAAGATTCTATGGAAGGCATCCTTCTTGCAATCAACCAGAAGGACGAAGGCGGTGAAGGCAAGGCCGACGAGTTCGTCGAAAAATATACCGACAAATGTCAGAAGGAAGCGGGGTGAGCAGCATGGAAATGGAAATAGATACAACGAAACATACCGGGCGATTCCCGCAGATGATCATATATCTCGGCAAACTTTTCAGGATGTTTATTTTCCAGACAGACTGGAAGGTTCTGCCCATGTCGGCGATAATAGCGGGCCTCGTTTCTTTTGCGGTAGGAGCCGATCTTTTTAAGACCATGGAAGGTACCCTGATGGGAACCTTTGCTCTGTCGTGTGTCTGCATCTGGAACGGATTCTTCAATTCGATCCAGGTTGTCTGCAGGGAAAGAGCGATCATCAAGAGAGAGCACAGATCGGGTCTTCATATCAGCTCATATATCGCTGCACACGTGATCTATCAGTCTATTCTGTGCATGGCTCAGTCAGCGATCACGATAATCGTACTTTATTATACCAAGGTTACTCTGCCGGAAAAGCCGCTCATCACACCGATCGCTGTTCTGGATCTGTGGCTGACCATTTTCCTGGTAACGTTCTGCGCGGATATGATGGCTCTTATGGTATCGTCATTGACCAAGACCACTACTACGGCCATGACGGTCATGCCGTTTCTTCTGATATTCCAGCTTGTTTTCTCGGGCGGATATTTCTCGCTGCCTGAAGCGGCGCAGCCTTTAACGAATGTGACGATCGCCAAATGGGGGCTTACGTCTCTGTGCGCACAGGGTGATTACAATTCGCTTCCCATGGTCTCTGTCTGGAACACGATGTTCAAGATGAAGGATGTTGAGATCGAAGGACAGAAACCCGTATGGGAAATACTTAAGTATGCTGAACAGAATAACATGAAAGAGGATATCCTTATGCAGACGGCGTCTTATAATGCGATTCCGGATTATAACTTTGATCCGGCCGTCGTTTTCCGTTGCTGGGGATGGCTTCTGCTATGGATATTTGTTTATATAGCCGTCGCGGTGGTGTCGCTCGAATTCATTGACAAAGACCGGCGGTGACAAACCCCGGACTACATATAGCTACCCATAATTATAGGAGGATATTATGGCAAAGACACTTAAGGACATCCAGAAACTGATCAAGGATCAGGGGATTGCCATGGTGGATTTCAAGCTGACCGATATTGACGGCAGATGGAGACACTTGAGCATTCCCGCAGAACGCCTGACAGAGAGCACGATGGAGCACGGAATCGGATTCGACGGTTCGAACTATGGATATGCTCCGATCGAGAACAGCGATATGGTATTCATACCCGTTCTCGATTCGGCCGTTATCGACAGATACGCCGAGATACCCACACTCTCAATGATAGGTGACGTACGCGTCATCGACCTGCCGAAGAACAGGCCTTTTGACCAGTATCCGAGAAATGTCGCTATACGCGCGCTCGAATACATGAAGGAGATCGGCGTGGCTGATCAAATGGTGATCGGACCCGAGTATGAGTTCTATCTTTTCGATGAAGTCAGCTACAACACCGATTACTATGACATGTTCACATCGATTCACACGTCTCAGGCAGCCTATGCATCGGGCAGCCCTGACAACAACAACGGATATCAGGTGCTTCCGCATGCCGGATACCACAACACCCTGCCTACCGACATCCGTAATGATATCCGCAGCCGCATGTGCATGGTCATGAAGGAATGGGGAGTGGATGTCAAGTATCATCATCCCGAAGTCGGCGGCAGCGGACAGATGGAGATCGAGGTTGAACTCGGCGACATGCTGAAGCTCGCAGACGATACGATGTCGGCTAAATACGTCATCAAGAACGAGGCGGCAGCAGAAGGTATAACCGCAACGTTCATGCCCAAGCCTCTCGCAGCCGAAGCAGGCAGCGGCATGCACGTGCACATGCTTCTCTTCAAGGACGGCAAGCCCGTATTCTATGACAAGAAGGGATATGCTCAGCTCAGCAAGGAAGCACACTGGTTCATGGGCGGACTTCTTTCACATGCACGTTCACTGTGTGCGATCACGAATCCTTCGACCAACTCTTATAAGAGACTGGTTCCCGGTTTCGAGGCTCCCGTTACCATCGGATATGCGATGAGTAACAGAAGCGCGGTAATCCGTATTCCCGCATATGCCAAGACTCCCGAGACCAAGAGATTCGAGCTTCGTAACCCCGATGCGACCTGCAATCCTTACTATGCATATGCAGCGATCCTGATGGCCGGTCTTGACGGAATCAAGAAGAAGATCGATCCCGAGAAGATGGGATGGGGACCTTACGACTTTAACCTCTATACTCTTTCAGAGGAGGAAAAAGCAAAGCTTACGGGGCTTCCCGCATCACTTGATGAAGCGATCAAGGAACTCGAGGCTGATCATGACTACCTGACTGCAGGCGGCGTATTCCCCGAGAGACTTCTTGAGCAGCTGATCGCCCGCAACAAGGCGGCTTCATCTAAGATCTCCAAACTCCCTCATCCGATGGAATTTGCGATGTATTACGACCTGTAAGATTTTGATATACCAGATTCCCTATCCATTGCGGATTTTTAGGGAATAATTGTATTTTCTGTTTGATTTTTTTACATTATTCATATATACTACTGTTTGTGTCTGTCAGAGCGCTCTTTTTCGGCAGCCGGAAGCAGACACAACAGTATATATATGATATGGTGCTGTAGCCAAGTGGTAAGGCGTGGGACTGCAACTCCCTGATCATCGGTTCAAATCCGTTCAGCACCTCTTAAGAGAAGCCTCAAACTTCACGGTTTGGGGCTTTTTTCTTTTGAGCCACTTAACGCGGGGATGCAATATGGTACAATAAGTTTAAACAGAAAGGAGGATGACTGCCATGTTAAAAGATTACAAAAAATCCGAACGGCCCTCAGATGAGGAAGTTGAAAAAAGACTTGACGCATTAAGAGCCGCTCTTTCCACCAAACAGACTCTTATCAAAGAGCATAAGCTGCCGGTTCTTGTGATCCTTGAAGGCTGGGGAGCTGCGGGAAAAGGAAGTGTGCTCGGTAAAGTCATCCGCAATATAGATCCCAGGTTTTTCAAGGTAGCGACCATGGGCGAGAAGACAGAGGATGACTTACGCAAGCCGTTCCTTTACAGACATTTTGTCAAGATTCCCGAAGCGGGGAAATACCAGTTTTTGGACGGAAGCTGGATGGAGGAAGTGACCGGCGAATATCTGAGCGGCAAACTTTCCGATAACGAGTATCAGAGCCGCATGGCGAGCATCAGGAATTTTGAGAGACAGCTTACCGATAACGGATATCTGGTCCTTAAATTCTTTTTCCATATCGATAAAAAAGAACAGAAAAAGCGGATAGAGAAACTTACGGAAGACAAGAATACAAAGTGGAGAGTCAGTGAGTTTGATACGTGGCAGAATAAGCATTACGAAAAATGCATGGACGTATATGAAGAGTATCTTTCACAGACCAATCAGTCACAGGCGCCATGGTATATCATCGACGCCAAAGACAAAAAATGGGCGCAGGTCCAGTTGCTTGACATTCTCGTGAACGGGATCGATACCGCTCTTTCACGCGGAGCACAGGCTGTTCCCATTCTTCAGAACGTATTTCCGTTAAGAAAGACACCGAAGCTGTCGGAGATTCCGCTTAATAAGGCAGTTCCGGATGAAGAATACAGAAAAGAACTGGACAGGCTTCAGAAGAAACTCGCCAGGCTTCACAACGAACTCTATCGCAAGAAAGTCCCTGTCATCATCGCCTACGAGGGATGGGATGCTGCCGGAAAAGGCGGGAATATCAAGAGAATCACGGGAGCTCTTGATCCAAGGGGATTTGAAGTGCACCCGATTGCCAGCCCTGAACCTCATGAGAAGGCAAGGCATTATCTGTGGAGATTCTGGACCAGACTTCCCCGCACCGGTCATATAGCGATCTTTGACCGTACATGGTACGGAAGAGTCATGGTTGAGCGCCTAGAGGGCTTCTGCAGCGAAAACGACTGGCAGAGAGCCTATAATGAGATCAATGAATTTGAGAAAGAACTTACTGACTGGGGCGCTGTAGTGATCAAGTTCTGGGTTCAGATTGATAAGGATACCCAGCTGAAGCGTTTTACCGACCGTCAGAACACTCCCGAGAAACAATGGAAGATCACTGATGAGGACTGGAGAAACCGCGAGAAATGGGACCAGTATGAAGTTGCGGTAGATGAGATGCTTCAGAAGACCAATACAACCAACGCTCCCTGGTATGTCCTTGAGTCAAATGACAAGAACTATGCGCGTATCAAAGCTTTGAAGATCGTCATAGAAGAGATCGAAAAGAAACTATAGTGTTAGTTTCAAGTAATACCAATATTTCGAAAGGACAGCCTATGGATTACAACACTATCATTCAGGGAAAGTTTTCCGAACCGGCAGCGATCATCTCGTATAAAGACGGGAACGTGGGTCTGATTCAGATCAACGAAAGATACATTCCGGAACTGTGGATGAATGTGTCGATGGATACATATCTGGGAGCGGATTTTCAGAAGTTCTTCGATGAAGATAACCTGCGCATATTCCGCAGTGCGATAGATAAGTGCATAGAGACCGGCGAGGAACAGTCCGTGGATACCTGGCGGTCGCTTTTCTCGGACTGCTGCGGATACGACAAGGTATGTTTAAGAAGCAGGCTGATCCTGATAGAGAAAAATGATGACGGTGCCATCGTCTATGAAGGCATCAGGAACATCTCCAATGAGAGAAGGACTCAGGAGACGCTGTCCGACATTGAATACAGATACAAACAGGCAAGTGAGCAGATCAATATCTACAACTGGGAGTATGACATTGCGACCAAGGAGATGCGTCCCTGCTACAGATGCATGCGTGACCTGGGACTTCCCGCCGTTGTGACCAATTATCCCGAACCTACTATCGACGCCGGAATCTTCCCTCCGGATTACGCCGATATGTATCGCGATATGATGCGCCGGATAGATGAGGGTGCTCCGGAACTTGAAGCCGATATCCCTCTGACCGTCGGCCGTGTTCCTTTCCGTGTAAAATATACGACTGAATTTGACGAGCAGGGCAAGCCTGTCAAGGCTTTCGGTTCAGCAACCCTGATCTCCGAGACCGAGCTCGGTCACATCAAGCTCGACAACCAGATCATCGGTACGCTTGCGGAAGGTTATGCCGGTATCTATCTTGCTGATTTTGTAAAAGACGAAGTCAAGGTCATCAAGGCTGATGGCATGCTGTCTTTGGGTGAGAACATTCACTGCGCCGATCTGGCACAGGCAGTTCTGGGGAAACTTAAGAATGTTGATTCAGATGAAAAAGCACTATTAAGCGACGTCAAGCTCCTTCGCACCGAACTCTTTAAGGAAAGCGACATCCGTGAATTCGTTTTCAAGGAAGAAGAGGGCAACCGATGGATCAGGATCGCAAACCATATGGCGGAAAAAGGTAGTCTGGGCGTGGACAGGATGATCGTTACGGTTTCCGTTATCGATGATCTTGCCTCTCAGAAGATGGACGCCGACCGCCTGATCGCAGCACAAAAGAATGAACTCGAAGACAGACAGGTCAAGCTCCTTAAGGCGATCGATGAAGCCAATCGCGCCAATAAGGCCAAGACCGAGTTCTTTTCCAACATGTCCCATGACATCCGTACTCCGATGAATGCGATCACCGGATTCTCGAGACTTGCCAAAGATGAGATAGATGACAAAGACCATGTGGAGGATTATCTGGACAAGATCGTTTCTGCCGGAGATCATCTGATGAATCTGATCAACGACATCCTCGACATGAGCAGGATCGAGAGCGGCAAGATGGAGCTGTCTCCCGTTCCCATTAAGATTAAGGATCTGATAAGCAGCTGCGCCGACATGATCCGCGTGAAGATGGATGAGAAGAATCTGGACTTCATTGTAAACGCTGATCAAGCGGGCGATGATACAGTGGCCTGCGATAAGCTCAGATTCGACCAGGTCATCTTAAACCTGCTTTCCAATGCATATAAATTCACCCCCGAGGGCGGCAAGGTTTTCCTTGAGGCTGCGCTTAAGGATAGAAAAGATAAGCTCATATATGAGATCCGTGTGCGCGATACCGGCATCGGAATGTCTGCAGAATACAAGGATCATATATGGGAAGCTTTTACACGTGAGAATACCGCGACCGTTAACGAGACGCAGGGGACCGGTCTGGGAATGCTGATAGTCCGTAACATCGTGGACATGATGCACGGTTCGATAGAACTGAACACCGAAAAGGGCAAGGGCTCCGAATTTATCATCACGCTTCCTCTCGAGCCGACCACGGAGACCGGAGTGACCGCAGAACCCGATACTAAGATTACCGATGCAATGAACAGGACATACACCGGCGTCACGGTTCTGGTCGTAGACGATACGCCTCTTAATCTGAAGCTCGCGGAGCGCATACTTGAGACATTTGATTTTACCGTGAAAAAGGCGGAGAGCGGAGTTGCCGCGCTTGATATGGTGAAGGCTTCCACGCCCGGAGATATCGATCTGATCCTAATGGATGTGATGATGCCTGTCATGGATGGTCTTGAGACAACTAAGAAGATCCGTAAACTGAATGATCCCGCCATAGCGCAGATCCCTATCGTTGCCATGACTGCCAACGCGTTTGAAGCGGACGTCGAAGCTGCGCTTGGGGCCGGCATGAACGCGCATATAGCAAAACCTTTCAAAAAAGAAGACCTGATCGCAACGATCGGCGCCTATCTTCCAAATAACGGGTGACGAGTCGTAACTGATGGGAAAAAGAACTACAGTATCCTTTAAGTTAATACTTGCATTCGGAATCCTTATGATCATAGTATCCGTGGGCAGTATAGTGGCCATGCGTCTTGTCATGGCACGCGCGGACGATTCGGGCGTCACCCAGAACAACAGATATTCCAAACACTATGCTTTCATACATAACGGGACGGGTGAAGAACTTTGGACCAATCTATATCAGGCGGCCGCTGCCAAAGGAGAAACTCTTGACGCTTATGTCGAGGATTTCGGACAGGACCTGACTGTGGCGTACTCTGCTCCCGATCTGATCCGGATCGCGGTCGATGCATCCGTCGACGGTATCATAGTCGACGGCGGTACCGATGAGGAAATGGCGGATGCAATCGCATATGCGAGCGCCGCACATATCCCTGTGGTCACCGTGTTTAACGACTGCGCCGATTCCGACAGGATCTGTTTCGTCGGTTTCAGTAATTACAACATCGGACGCCAGTACGGAGCCGAGATGCTTAAGAATGCTCCCGAAGATGCGCTTAAGGTCTGCGTAGTGATGGACAGCGAGAACGCCGGCGGATCGAACCTGGTCATCTCCGGAATATATGACGAATTCGCCGAACGGGGCTACGCCGACCAATGTGAGATCGAGGGCGTGTACGTAAACAACGAGACTGCGTTTACCGCAGAAGAGGATATCAGGGACATTTTCATAAACAGTTCTCTTCCCGATGTAATGGTCGCGCTCAATTCCGTATATACGAGATGCCTTTTCCAGGCGGCCGTAGATTATAACAAGACCGTGGGCATATCTCTTTACGGATTCGATGATGCCGATGACATTCTCGAAGCCGTCAGGAAGGGACTGCTCGAAGTTACCGTCACGGTGGATGCTTCTCAGATGGGTGAGTCTGCCGTCGAAGCGTTGGATGAGTATATTAGCACAGGTTACGTTACCACATACATAGCACAGGATACTGAAGTGATCACGGCCGAGAAGGCCGCGGAGCTGCTTGCGGATGAAACTGAAGAGTCTGAGTAAACTTGTCCGGAGGGACAACAGAAGCATACAGCACAAGCTGCTGACGATCTTTTCCATCGCCCTGGTATTCATCATAGGCGTTAATATCGCCATGTTCGTAAACGTCAATACGATGATGAACAGCCTGGAGAGGATATACGTCAGTAACTTAAACCTGGATGAGCTCTTAAGTTCTCTGGGTGAAGTGCATAATTCGATGACCGAGTATCTGGATACCAAGAGTTCGGATTCCCTGGACAGATATTACAGGGCCGACCAGACCTTCAGGCAGTATCTGGACATGCTCAATACCAAAACGGTGGATGACGATATGCTCATGGCCGAGAAGAACATCTATAATCTTTCGCAGAGTTATCTGAAAGTCGTGGAGGAGACCGTCAACGCCAAGCGAGGCAGGGATGTTGAGAAATACAGTGAGCGATACGAGCAGGCCTGCTCGGAATACAGCGTAGTCGAGACCTTCATCTACAGTCTGAACAACGCGAGGTTCCGTTCCAACAACCGTGAATACAACGTGCTGCTGACTTCCCTGAAATATATCGAGCTTTTGAACGTGGGCATCCTGATCGCAGCTACGATCCTGGATATCGTTCTTGTTTATGCTTTTACGGGAAACATCATAAGGCCCCTGAGAAATCTTTCCGATGCCGCCAAGCGTGTGTCCGAGGGCGACTTCGACGTTGAGATCGAGCAGAGCAGCGAGGGTGACGAGATCGGTATACTGTCGGGCACTTTTGCCCAGATGCTTAAATCCATCAAGGACTATGTAGCTAAACTTTCCGAATCCATTCGAAACGAGAATGCGATGAAGGAAAAAGAACTCATGATGGAGAGCCGCGTAAAAGACGCTCAGCTTAAATACCTTCAGGCGCAGATCAACCCGCATTTTCTGTTTAATACGCTTAACGCCGGAGCTCAGCTTGCGATGCTTGAAGGCGCGGACAAGACGACCGTGTTTATTGACAACATGGCAAGCTTTTTCAGATATAATATAAAGAAGCTTGACGAGGACACCACGATCGGAGAGGAGTTAAGCCTTGTCGACAACTACATATATATATTGAACGTCCGTTTCTCGGGCGAGATTCATTATCAGAAGAGCGTGGATGAGAGTATACTCGGCGTGAAGGTTCCGAGCATGATCTTGCAGCCCATAGTCGAGAACGCGGTGAACTACGGCATCAGGGATATTGACCGCGAGAAGATGATAGAAGTATCCTGCAGCGACGCCGGCGATCATTACGAACTCTCCGTCTGGGATAACGGCAAGGGCATGAGCACTGAGCGCATCGAGGAAGTCCTAAGCGGCGTATATACTCCGGAGAAAAGTGCTTCGGGTCCGGGGTCGAACGGCATAGGAATAGGAAATGTGTGCGGCAGGCTCGAACTTTATTTCGGGCGTTCGGATCTGCTTGATATAAAGAGTGACGGAGAAGACTCCGGCACGGAAGTCATTATCTGCATTCCCAAAACGGAAGAGTAAGAGGTATTTATGTACAGGATCATGTTGGCTGATGACGAAGGAATAGTCATCGATTCACTTAAGTTCATAATCGAGTCCAGTTATCCGGACCAGTTTGAGATAGAGACCGCCAAGAGCGGGCGTACCGTGATTGAGCTGGCAGAGCGCTTCAGGCCGGACATCGCTTTCATGGACATCCAGATGCCCGGTATCAACGGCATCGATGCAATGCGCGAGATCAAGAGGACCAATCCTTCGATCATATTCATCGTGGTCAGCGCTTATGACAGATTCATGTATGCCAAGGAGGCAATCTCCCTCGGCGTCATGGAGTACATCAACAAGCCTTTTAACAAGCAGGGCATATGCGAGGTGCTCGACAAGGCTATGCGCCAGATCGATCTTCGCCGCGAGCAGCATCGTAACGATCTGATCATCAAGGAAAAAATGGAGAACGTCATTCCCGTCATCGAGAACGGATTCATTTTTTCCATATTGTTCAGGGAGTATTTCGAGGAAGACATCAACCGCTACAAAGAACTGCTCGATATTCATACGGCGAACTGCTATATGATGGCCTTTGTCTTCGGCGATACGCAGGAAGGCAACTACATGACCAACGCCGTCGGCTCCAGTATCAGGACCATCGACAGTTTTCATACCATATCGGATATCATCAAAGAGAGCTTCGGCTGCTTCGTGGGCAACATCATGTCCAATAAGATCCCGGTCTGCATTCCGACCGATGAGCCGGCCATGGAATACGAGGAGCGTGTCGAGCTCATAGACAAGTGCAGGGCATTAAGCACCAGGCTCCACAAGGAGACGGGCATCAGCTTCCGTATCGGTATCGGAAGCATAGTTCCTTTCATAGATGCGATGGAGTCCTATCAGGATGCGATCAAGGCGCTCATCAATTCCACCGGACGCGTCGGCCACGTCGACGACCTGTCCATCGGCTGCGATTATGCCGACGATTACCCAATCGCTCTTGAGAAAAAGATATTTGACGAACTCAAGGACGGCCATGTGAACGAGTGCATGCAGGCGTGCGGAGACTTTTTCGAATGGATGGAAAGGACCGAAACGGGCGACATCAACAACATCCGCCTCAAATGTCTCGAGTTTGCGCTCCGCGCAGAGTCGGAGGCTTACCTTAGCGGCGGCATGACCTACCGATTTGAATCCAGAGAAGACTACCTCCCTCAGATCATGGCGGCGACTGACCTTGCCGAGATCCGCAAGTGGTACATGGACAAGATCGGCGAGGCCTGCCACAACGTGCTCGTCAAACGCGGCGAGAAATCCAACGACATCGTGGACAGCGCCAAGAAATATATAGATGAAAATTATAATAAAGATGTTTCTCTTGATGACATCTCGCGTCTGATGAACTTAAGTCCTTATTACTTCAGTAAGCTCTTTAAGGAGCGGACCGGCGAGAACTTTGTCGAATTCCTGACCCGTGTCAGGATCGACAAGGCCAAGGAGATGCTCGAGTCTCCCGAGAAGTCCATCAAGGAGATATGCAGCGAAGTCGGATACAGCGATCCCAATTACTTCAGCCGCATATTTAAGAAGGTCGTGGGAATCCCGCCCACAGAATACAGGGACATGAAGGGTTGAACTTATGTTTATGGTTGATCATATTTTTAATATAGAAAGAAAACAAATGATCCGAAGGTTAATAAGCCTGATCATGTGCCTGATCATGGTGCTTTCGCTCGCTTCCTGCGGCCGAAGTGAAGACATGGTCCAGGCCGAGGATGATGACGGCACCATAGAGATAGGATTTACATTTGACTCGTTCATCATCGAGAGATGGGAGCGTGACAGAGACGTATTTGTTTCGCGCGCTCACGACCTCGGCGTAGAGGTGAACGTTCAGAACGCCAACGGCGACGTCGACACCCAGATCTCCCAGATAGAATATTTTATAGAGAAAAAAGTGAATGCGATAGTCATTGTGGCGGTCGACTGCGAAGCTCTCTCCGGCGCCATCGCCAAAGCGCACAGGGCGGGCATCAAGGTTATCAGCTATGACAGACTGATCAGCAACGCCAATACCGATCTCTATATTTCTTTTGATAATAATGAAGTCGGAGCCCTTATGGCGGAATCGATCGTATCCCAGATCGGGCCTGAAGGAAGCGTCCTGGAGATCAACGGACCCTTGACCGACACCAATGTTCCCGCTGTAGTTGAAGGCTTTGAGAACGGACTTACGCGTACCGGGATAAATGTCCTGGATGTATACCATTGCAACGGCTGGCGTCCTGAGTATGCTTTTGACTATATTAACAGGTACCTGGCCGAGCATCCCGACGAGATCCCCGATGCGATCATGTGCGGCAACGATTCGATCGCGGGCCAGACGATCAAGGCGCTCTCCGAGCACAAGCTTGCGGGAGATATCATCGTGACCGGACAGGACGCCGATGTCGAGGCGTGCCAGAGGATAGTCGAAGGTACACAGTACATGACCGTATATAAGCCTGTGGAGAAACTCGCAGGCCGCGCCGCAGATCTTGTGGTCGAACTCGTGACCAAAGGATATGTGGACATAAAAGACACCGCATCCGACGGAACATATGACGTTCCGTACGAGAAACTGGACCCCATTGAGGTCACCGCAGAGAACATGGATGAGGTGATAATAGGCACATTTCACCAAAGAAGTGAAGTATATCTTAACGTAGACCACTAAATATGGTATAGTAGCACAATTTTGCCACTAAATATGGACAGGACAAAATTGTGCTATAAACATCCCCCTCCTCCCCGGTCAGTCCTGACCAAAATATACAGAAGGTGACAAGTTTGTCCTATTTACTTCGTGATATATTGGTATCATCGAGGGGCCGGGCATAGTGCTTCGGTCCATTCAAAAAAGAAAGGGAGGAATTCCAAATGAAGAAAAGAATTTTGGCAGCACTTCTTTCAAGTGCAATGGTTGTAACTCTTCTTGCCGGCTGCGGTGCTACCGGTGCAGAGACAACATCAGAACCCGCTGCAGCAACTGAGTCAGGCTCAGCAGCAGGCGGCAAGGTTGGCGTTTCAATGCCTACCAAGGATCTCCAGAGATGGAACCAGGACGGTGCTAACATGGAAGCTGACCTCAAGGCAGCTGGTTATGAAGTAGACCTTCAGTATGCATCAAACGACGTTCAGACTCAGGTATCCCAGATCGAGAACATGATCTCTTCAGGTGCTAACGTTCTCGTTATCGCAGCTATCGAGGGTTCTTCACTCGGTGAGGCTCTTGACATGGCTAAGGAAGCTAACATTCCTGTTATCGCTTATGACCGTCTGATCATGAACTCTGACGCAGTCAGCTACTATGCAACCTTCGATAACTACAAGGTTGGTACAGTTCAGGGTACTTATGTAAAAGATACTCTTGATCTTGACAATGCAGCTGGTCCTTTCAATATCGAGTTCACAGCAGGTGATCCCGGTGACAACAACGCTGGTTTCTTCTTCAACGGTGCTTACGACGTACTTAAAGAGTACATCGAGAGCGGCAAGCTCAACGTTGTATCCGGCCAGAAGACATTTGATGAAGTTGCAACTCCTACCTGGGGTTCAGACGTTGCACAGAAGAGAGCAGAGGATATCCTTTCTTCTTACTATGCAGACGGAACAGAGCTTGATGTATGGCTTTGCTCAAACGACTCTACCGCTCTTGGTGTAGAGACCGCTCTTGCAGCTAACTACACAGGCAAATATCCCATCATCACCGGTCAGGACTGCGATATCGAGAATACCAAGAACATGATCGCAGGCAAGCAGTCAATGTCAGTATTCAAGGATACTCGTACTCTTGCAGCTCAGGTTGTAAAGATGGTTGGTCAGATCCTCAGCGGCTCTACTGTTGATGTAAACGATACAACTACTTATGACAACGGCGTTAAGGTTGTTCCTTCATTCCTTTGCGATCCTGTATTCGCAGATGCAAACAACTACAAAGAGATCCTGATCGATTCCGGTTACTATACAGAGGATCAGCTTAAGTAATTAAGCCTAATCAGGGAATTAACTGCAGGCGGGTTTATCATACCCGCCTGCTTTCCTTGAAAGATGTACGACAGATAGGAGGGGTTCTTTTGGCTAAAGTCTTATTGGAGATGAAGAACATAACCAAAACATTCCCCGGTGTTAAGGCTCTCGACAATGTCAATTTCCAGGTGGAAGAGGGCGAGATACACGCACTCGTTGGTGAGAACGGTGCGGGCAAATCGACACTGATGAATGTTTTGAGCGGTATCTATCCTTATGGTACTTATGAGGGAGATATCATCTATAATGGCGAGGTATGTCAATTCCAGACCATTAAGGATTCCGAGAAAAAGGGAATCGTTATCATACATCAGGAACTTGCACTTGTTCCTCAGATGTCTATAGGCGAGAATATGTTCCTCGGAAACGAGAGGGGCAGAAAAAACGCCATCAATTGGAACGAAACTTACAGCGAAGCAGACAAATATCTGAAAATGGTAGGACTTTCCGAGTCCTCACATGTTCTGATCAAGGATATCGGTACAGGTAAGCAGCAGCTTGTCGAGATCGCCAAGGCACTCGCTAAGCATGCAAAACTGCTCATTCTGGATGAGCCGACATCATCACTTAACGAAACAGATTCCAGAGCTTTGCTCGACCTCATGCTTGAGTTCAAGAAGCAGGGTATGACGATGATCATCATCACCCATAAGCTCAACGAGGTTGTTTACGTAGCAGACAAGATCACGGTAGTCCGTGACGGTGCTACTATCGAGACTCTGGATAAACATACTACTGAGATCGACGAGGGCAGGATAATCAAGGGAATGGTAGGACGTGAGATCACGGACCGTTTCCCGAAGAGGCACGATGTTGTCATCGGCGACATCAACATGGAAGTGGACAACTGGACGGTTTATCATCCCGTATACACCGAGCGTAAGGTTGTCGACAATGTCAGCCTGAATGTCCGCAAGGGCGAAGTTGTTGGTATATATGGCCTTATGGGAGCCGGCAGAACCGAACTTTCCATGAGTATCTTCGGCCGTTCGTACGGCTCTGAGATCCAGGGTACACTTAGGATCGGCGGCAAAGAAGTTCATCTAAAGAACCCCAGAGAAGCTATCAATGCCAAGCTCGCTTATGTTACCGAGGATCGTAAGGGCAACGGACTGGTTCTTTCCAACCCGATCAGAGTGAACACATCACTGGCTAATCTTGCCGGCGTAAGCTCAAAGGGCATCATCGATATGGATAAGGAGTATCAGGTAGCCGTTGAGTACAAGGATAAACTCAAGACCAAGACTCCTTCGGTAGAGCAGAACGTAGGCAACCTCTCCGGTGGTAACCAGCAGAAGGTCCTGCTTGCAAAATGGATGTTCACGGATCCCGACATACTGATCCTCGACGAGCCTACAAGAGGTATCGACGTAGGCGCGAAGTATGAGATCTACTGCATCATCAACGATCTGGTAGCCATGGGCAAATCGGTCATCATGATCTCTTCGGAGCTTCCCGAAGTAATCGGCATGAGCGACCGTATCTACATCATGAACGAAGGTAAGTTCATGGGTGAGATGAAGGCATCGGAAGCTACACAGGAAAACATTATGGCTTGTATCATACAGTCAGGAAAGGGCGAGTAATATGAAAAGCATTAAAATTCTCGATATACTCAAAAAGTATACCATGGTCTTCGCCCTCATACTGGTACTTATATTCTTCTATATAACTACAGGGGGCAAGATACTTTTTGCTCAGAACATCAATAACCTGATCTCTCAGAACGCTTATGTGTTCGTACTTGCGGCAGGCATGCTCCTGTGTATCCTGACAGGCGGTAACATCGACCTGGCCTGCGGATCGGTAGTCTGCTTTGCAGGCGGTCTCGGAGCTGTCATGATGGATCGAGGCATCAATGTATGGGTAACCGTACTGGCCATGCTCGTATGCGGTACCATCGTAGGTATCTGGCAGGGATTCTGGATCGCATATTTCAAGGTACCGCCGTTCATCGCAACGCTGTCCGGTATGTATGCGTTCAGAGGTCTTTCGAATGTTCTCCTTCAGGGATATGCCGTAGGTATCCGCAACACCACATTCCTCAATGTGTTCGGCGGCGGTGCTGACTGCTACATCCCCGATTTCCTGGGAGGAACACAGCTTAACATCACATGTCTGGTGATCGGTATCGCGATTTCAGTCATCTACATCGCACTGGTATTAAGGAACCGTATCAGCGCCAAGGCAAACGGCTATGATGTTGAGCCACTGACGAGCGTTATCGTAAAGAGCGTCATCATCTGTGCAGTCATCATATGGCTGTTCTACAAACTGGCAAATTATAAGGGCGTACCTACATCACTCATCTGGATCGCACTGGTACTCCTCGTATATGCATACATAACCACCCGTACTACGATGGGACGTTATCTGTATGCGGTCGGCGGCAATGAAAAAGCGACTATCCTGTCCGGTATCGATTCGAGGAAGGTTTACTTCTTCGCTTATATCAACATGGGTCTGATGGCCGGTCTCGGCGGAATCCTGACCGTAGCAAGAGCTACGCAGGCTCAGCCCACATTCGGTCAGGGCTATGAGATGGACGCCATCGCAGCGTGCTTCATCGGCGGCGCTTCCGCATACGGCGGTGAAGGAAATATCTTCGGTGTCATCATCGGTGCCGTGCTCATGGGTGTCATCAACCAGGGCATGAGTATCATGGGAACCGATGCCAACTATCAGAAGGTAGTTAAAGGTCTGGTACTGTTGTTAGCGATAATATTCGACGTATTATCGAATAAGAAGAAAAACTAAGGGAGGAGGATGAACAATGAAAAAATATGCTGATGTATTAAAGAAAAATGCAATGTTGATTGTCCTTGTCCTGGTATTTATCTACTTCACAGTTCGGACAGGCGGTCAGATGTTCCAGCCGCTTAACTTCAACGCTCTGATAACACAGAATGCATACGTTTACATCCTGGCAACAGGTATGCTGGTATGTATGCTGACGGGCGGTAACATCGATCTTTCCTGCGGTTCATTCGTGTGCCTGATGGGCGCCGTAGGCGGTATCATGATGGTTATCAAGGAATGGAACCCCATCGTATCGATCATTCTGATGCTGGTAGTCGGCATCGTATACGGATGTATCCTGGGCTTCCTTATCGCTTACGTAAACGTTCCGCCGTGGATCGCTACACTGGCAGGTTACCTGGCTTTCCGTGGATGGGGTACCAAACTCCTTTCATCCAATTCAAGCACAGGTTCGATAGCACCCCTTCCTCAGAGCTTCCTTAACGCTTTCTCGGGTAAGGTCTTAAGCTCACCGATGGGCAAGATGAACATGCCCTGTCTGATAGCCGGCATCATCGCATGCGTGATCGTATTTGCTGCAGGCATCATGTCCAGAGCCAATAAGGTCAAGAAGGGTTACGAGGCTGACTCACTTGTTACAGTCATCGCCAGAAGCGTGATCGCATCCGCAGCTATCCTGCTCTTTGCATATAAGCTCGGACTTGCAGGCGGTATCCCCACAGCTCTTATCTGGGTTGTTGTGATCGTGCTCGTCTACAGCTTCGTTACATCCAAGACCATCATGGGACGTTACTTCTACGTGATCGGCGGTAACTCCGAAGCAACGAGACTCTCTGGTATCGACACGAAGATGATCATGTTCGTAGCTTACCTGAACATGGCAGTTCTCACGGTCATCACTTCATATGTGGTCATGGCGAGATTCCAGGCAGCCAACTCCACAGCCGGAACCAACTACGAGATGGACGCCATCGCAGCCTGCGTTGTCGGCGGTGTATCCGCATACGGCGGATCCGGTAAGGTCTTAGGAATGGTCATCGGTGCTACTCTGATCGGTGTCATCAACCTGGGCATGTCCCTTACGGGTGTGGATGCCAACTGGCAGAAAGTCGTTAAGGGTGTCGTTCTTCTGGCAGCAGTCGTATTCGATATCGTAGCCAGCAAAAAGAGCGCAACCAAGTAATTCATTATCGACAATCAATATGTGATACAATTAGGGTAACCCTTCGGGGTTACCCTTTTTTATGCGGAGGTATTGGTATGGGAAATCAAGCTGAAGAACTGAAAAAACTGATAGACGAAACTGATAACATCGTATTTTTCGGCGGAGCGGGGGTATCCACCGAGAGCGGAATCCCGGACTTTAGGAGCAAGGACGGACTGTATAACAAACCTGATGTAAACTTCGCGCAGTATCAGCCCGAGTATCTCTTAAGCCACAGCTGCCTGGTTCGCGATCCGAAGGTTTATTACGAGTTCCACAGACAGAAGATGGATACCCGCAACATTGAGCCCAACAACGCCCACAAGTATCTGGCCAAGCTCGAGGAGATGGGGAAACTTAAGGCGGTCGTTACGCAGAACATAGACGGACTTCACCAGAAGGCCGGCAGCAAGGTCGTATATGAGATCCACGGAAGCGCGCTCAGAAACTATTGCATGAAATGCGGAAAAGTATACCCGCCGGACTATATCTTTGAATCCAAGGATCCTATCCCCATGTGCGACTGCGGAGGAATCGTCAGACCCGACATCACGCTTTATGAAGAAGGCCTTCCCGACGATCAGGTCATGGGAGCCATAGACGCCCTGTCAGCAGCCGACATGCTGATCATAGGCGGTACATCGCTCATGGTCTATCCTGCGGCTTCCTTTGTCAATTATTTCAGAGGCAGAACGCTGGTAGTCATCAATCAGAGCGACATATCGATACGTAAGGCGGAAAACACGCTTGTGATCAAGGAACGTATCGGAGCATTCTTCGCAGAACTGGCTAAATTACAGGGAATTGAGCTGTGATTAAGACCTGAAAAATAGTTCTGATTTCTGCCTTGACTTATATAGGCACATACGCTATAAAGGTATGTATGAAATTAGAGAGAATGAATGAGCAGCAGATCCGCTGCACGATAACAAGTGAAGATCTTAAGGCGCGCCAGATCAAGATCAGCGAGCTTGCATACGGTACCGACAAGGCCCGCACGCTTTTCCGCGACATGATGATCGCGGCTGAGAATGAGCTCGATTTCGAGGCCGGAGACGAACCGCTGATGATCGAGGCGACTCCCATCAATTCCGAGTGCATCATCCTGACCGTGACCAAGGTCGATGATCCCGAGGAATTAGATACACGGTTTGCCCGCTTTGCGCCGGACCTTATCGAGGATAAGTATGACGAGGACATAAGCTCATCCGACCAGTCGCTTTTCTCTGGGATATCAGAGCTGGCCGATTCCCTTTTTGCAAAAGGAAAAGAAAAGGCGCTTGATGGCGGAAAGCCCGCTCCTCCCGAGAACACAGAGGATATTCATCTCGTGAGACTGTTCTCGTTTAAGGCGATGGATGATCTGATCGGGCTGTCACATGTGATCGCGGATGATTACAGCGGCGATAATTCAATCTATAAAGATATGAAGAAGGACAGATATCTCCTGCTCCTTGATCAGGGCAGGATGGATCTGATGACATTCAACCGTATCTGCAATATCACTTCGGAGTACGGAGAGAGTGAGAAGAATCTTTCGGCCACACAGGCCTACCTCGAGGAGCATTGCGAATGCATCATAGCTTCGGATGCCATCGGGCAGCTTTCTAGGATCTGAATCCGAACATAATGTATATGTAAAAGAAAAACACCTGAGCGTTATGCCCAGGTGTCTTTTTTCTCTTCGAGGTATTGCATCAGTTCGTCGATATCGATGCCGTGTACCATGGCTGCTTCCTCGAGGCTCTCGCCCTGTGAAGCGGGGCATCCCAGACAGTGCATTCCGACTCCCATGAGGAGCGGTGCGATGTTGGGAGCGGTGGCAAGTATCTCGCCGATCGTCATCTCTTTGCTTATCTCAGCCATCATTTTCTCCTTAAAAAATTTATAGAATTTATCATCTGTTTTAGGAGATTATATCCTTTCGTAAAAGATTACGCAAGTGTACTCTAAAAAGTGCATAAACTTGAGGCATTCTGCCTTGATTGTTTTGTTGCTATTAAATATAATCTTATGTACGAGACAAACTCTCCATGCAGCCTAAGATCATGGAGATCAAATAGTCAAAATTATTTATAGGAGGCATTTACATGAGACCAGAATGGAATGAATTCGTAGGCGGCAAGTGGGATCACGAGATCAACGTTCGTGACTTCATCCAGAAGAACTACACTCCCTATGACGGAGATGAGTCTTTCCTTGCAGGCCCTACACAGAACACCAAGGATCTGTGGGCACAGGTTCTTGATCTGCAGAAGCAGGAGCGTGAGGCAGGCGGCGTACTTGATATGGATACCAAGGTTGTATCTACTATCACTTCTCACGGCCCCGGCTATCTTGACAAGAGCAAAGAGACCATCGTAGGTTTCCAGACAGACAAGCCT
Organism: Lachnospiraceae bacterium; assembly: GCA_017620155.1. Taxonomy (GTDB): domain Bacteria; phylum Bacillota; class Clostridia; order Lachnospirales; family Lachnospiraceae; genus XBB2008. Next base: position 24,645 of record JAFZQY010000073.1, read on the forward strand.
TTCAAGCGTTCACTTCAGCCTTACGGCGGTATCCGTATGGCAGAGAAGGCATGCGCAGACAACGGTTATGAAGTTGATCCCGAGATCAGCGAGTTCTTCTCAGTACATCGCAAGACACACAATGCAGGCTGCTTCGATGCTTACAATCCTGAGATGAGAGCATGCCGTTCATCACACGTTATCACAGGTCTTCCGGATGCTTACGGCCGCGGCCGTATCATCGGCGACTATCGTCGTATCGCTCTGTACGGTATCGACAGACTGATCGAGGACAAGGAAGAGCAGAAGGAATCCACCGGACGCGTTATGACAGATGATGTTATCCGTCTTCGCGAAGAGATCTCCGAGCAGATCGTTGCTCTGAAGATGATGAAGGAGATGGCAGCATCTTACGGATGCGACATCGCTCGTCCCGCTCAGAACGTACAGGAAGCTATCCAGGCTACATACTTCG
>JAFZQY010000074.1 GCA_017620155.1 Lachnospiraceae bacterium
ACGCATACATCCGGCTTTGTATAAACTGTAGTTGTCAGCACATGTCTCAACAAGATCTCCGCCTGCAACCATATTCATGTCTTCTTCTCTCATTGTTAACATTGAAATCGCCTTCTTTCTTTCTCACTGCCGGGCGATCAGGTCCGGTTCCTTTTGATGATTATGTTTTACCATATCCAACGTCACAGGAGTGTCACACGAAAAAACCGTTCAGTCCAGTTGTGATTCGGATATCCAGCCGGTCAACCATTCATATCCGGGTTCGCTATCAGTCTCTGTAAAATAAGCTACTTTATGCCAACTCTTGCCACTCTTTGAAAGGGCACTTTTTTTGTAAACATCCACATCGTGATCGGTAGGTACTTTACATATGACATCGTATTCGGTACCGGGGCCCGTACGAAGATTTGCGTAACCGTCGGGAGATTTGACATATTCCAGGTATTCCGGCAGCGTCTCCAGTGAATCCCGGTTTGAAAGGCTGTCTGCCTCCGGAAGATTCACCGGATCACTCTTCGGGACGATGCTGTCATATTCCTTTTGGGAGATCATGTCATCCCACTCGCCGATCCAGACAGGGTAGTCTCCGCCGTCTTTGAGAAATCCGTTGATCTCTTTGATCGAATCCTCGCTGAGATCATAGGCGCAGCACGTATAATATTCGCCCTGTGATTCTTCAAATACAGGCAGAAAATCACCCCAATCGGGGAAATACTGATACCATTTGGTCCCTGACAGTTCTGAGGGCTCCTTTATTTTGACCTCAAGCATCCCCTTCGGATGCAGCACCAGTTCAATATTATCGTTACCTACTACCGTAAGCTGTGGCTTTCCGGCTCTTGTGCCATATATTTCGACGATCCGTCCCTGACGTGTGAAGATAAGTTCTTCTATCCCATCTGCGTTAACGTCAAACATAACATATTTAAGATCCTGCTTTTCCGGATCTTCCATATAACTGTCCAGGATCTTTTCAATCGGATCGGATTCCTCTGTCGTTTCGACGGATCCTGTTTCTTCATCCTGCGCAGGCGCTTCCTCTTTCGTCTTCTCCGCCTCCGGCTCCACGATCTCAGGCTCCTCCTGCGTTTGGGATCCTTCCGTCTCCTCGCTCTTTATCTCTGTTTCTGCGGACACCTCGGGCACGTCTGCTGCTCCGCTCGCCTCTTTACAGGCGCAAAGCACTGATGCACAAAGTGTTGCAGCCACGATCATCATAACGATTATCCTCAAGTTCTTTTGCATGATTGATCCATTATTCATTTCAAAGTGTTCCTCTCTGTTTTACAACCTATAGACATGCTTGAAGAAAAGAAAGTAAATCCAAGCATTTTGCATCCTCACGTATGAATCATTCGGCTTTATCACTTGCCATATTGTACAGATCTGAAGTCCGTATTAGAAATTATACCATACTGCTCTTTTTTCTAGTGCTCTGCCTCTATTGTCTTTCCTTGAAGCCATTACTTTCTCCTTTCCTCTAAAGATTTGCACAAAAAAGAAGGACCCGGGTGTTTGCCCAGATCCTTCAAGGGAGGTTGTTATATGAAAAAGTATTGTATTTTCTGCTACATGATCGGATACTCGAGGTCGTCTTCATATGTATGAAGCGTTCCACCAGCCATCGCTACACTGTAGTGCCATCCTTTGTCGTAATTTTTTTCTTCTACTACTCCGACTCCCAGTTCCGGTTCTGATTTGGAGATTACTCTATCGCCTACGTGGAACTTCGGTCCGCCAAAAAGCTCACCAAATACTGTTCCGAATACTGTACCACCGTTTACCATGTTAAGTTCTTCTTCTCTCATTGTTAACATTGAAATCGCCTTCTTTCTTTTTTTGCTGCCGGGCGATTGGGTCCGGTTCCTTTTGACGATTATGTTTTACCATATCCAACGTCACAGGAGTGTCACACAAAAACCTCCTGAATAATCCCATACTATGCCTCTATCCCAAACTCTTTCTTCAGATCAGCATATCTTGCTGCTTCCTTTTCCTTAACTTCTTTGGACAGATCATTGTAGATATGGTGCATGGCATCTGCATCCTTAAGAACTTCATCCATCGGCGCATCAACCGCGGCTTTGTCATCATGGTGATATATGGCAGAGCAGATGATATCCGTCTCTTCCGACGATGTCAGTCCCAGTTTCTCCAGAACCTTCCTTGCCAGATCCGCTCCCTTATGTGCATGGTCTTCATATGACCCGCTCTCATATGCATACAGATCATGAAGCATTCCTGCCATACCGGCAAGTTCTGTATCGAGGCCTCTTTTCTGTGCGATAAGCTCAGCTGACATAGACACGCCATACAGGTGTCCTGCGGCTTTTAGCATTTCATCAGGATCCTTCATCTCTGAAAGCTTCTTATTAACGTATTTCTTCAGTTCCTTTAAACGTCCCATTCCCCTACTCCATCGTATATGTCATCATCTCATACTTAAGCCTGCTGCCTTCTACTATCTCAGGCGGTAATAAAGCCCTGGCTACAAGTTTCAGATCATCAGACTCTATATCCGTCCTGCGGAGATTCGCGTAATCTCCGTCAATGCTCACCACTTCATAGTACCATGTTTCCATCGCACCCGCTCCTCTCCTGCTTGTCTATATCCCCGGACACATATGATGCCCGGAATTCCATGTTGATCTCACGCAATTCTCTCCGGCCTTCAATATAGTCTGTATACATCTCGGCCAGACCCGCCGCACAGCCATCGCAAGCGCCGTCGATATTTCCTA
>JAFZQY010000075.1 GCA_017620155.1 Lachnospiraceae bacterium
CAAATGCATGCGCATAGTTTATGAAAACATCTGGTTCGCGCTCGGAGTCAAACTGATCTGCCTGATCCTCGGCGCCATGGGAATCGCAAACATGTGGCTTGCCATTTTTGCCGATGTTGGTGTTATGATAATAGCAGTACTAAATGCCATCAGGGCATACAGGGGGAAATATGAACGATAATCTTAAAACCACCGATGAACTGGCCGAACTGTTCAAGGTCTTCGGAGATTCCACGAGGCTTCGCGTCTTAAGCGTACTTATCGACGGTGAACTGTGCGTGCAGGATATCGCGGACAGCCTGGATATGACTCAGTCAGCCATATCTCATCAGCTGAAGATATTAAAAAACTCCCATCTGGTCAAGAGCCGCAGGGAGGGTAAGCAGATAATGTATGCCCTTGACGATGACCATGTAAGAACGATCATCGCCATGGGCATGGAACATATCGAAGAAGCGCACTAAGGCTTCTTAAAATATTCTTCTTTTAATGACCATCTGAACAAACTCGGAGTTGGAGCGTGTCTTGGAGAACAGATCGAGGATCTGGTCCGCTGCCTCTTCGGGTTTGAGTGCGTTAAAGGCCTTGCGGATGATATTGATCGCTTCTATCTCTTCACCGGAAAGCAGAAGGTCCTCTCTTCTGGTGCTGGACTTGGGCAGATCGATCGCAGGGAAAACGCGTCTTTCGGAAAGTTTCCTGTCGAGTACCATTTCCATGTTACCGGTACCCTTGAATTCCTCGTAAACAACATCGTCCATCTTGGATCCGGTCTCAACAAGCGCCGTTGCAAGGATCGTCAGGCTTCCGCCCTCGCGCATGTTACGGGCTGCGCCGAAAAATCTCTTGGGCATATGAAGAGCAGCAGGATCGAGACCACCTGAAAGAGTACGTCCGGAAGGAGAAACCGTCAGGTTATATGCTCTTGCAAGTCTGGTAATGGAATCAAGCAGGATCATTACGTCCTTGCCGTGCTCAACGAGACGGCGCGCTCTTTCTATTACCATCTCGGAAACTCTCTTATGATGTTCGGGAAGCTCATCGAATGTGGAATAGATGACCTCCACGTTTCTTCCGGCGATAGCTTCCTTGATATCCGTTACTTCCTCGGGACGCTCATCGATGAGCAGGATGATGAGATGGATATCGGGATTGTTATGCTTAACGCTCTTGGCCACTTCCTTAAGGAGCGTAGTCTTACCTGCCTTCGGAGGCGATACGATCATACCACGCTGGCCTTTTCCGACGGGACAGATCAGATCCATGATCCTCATCGAAGATGCAACTCCGGGATATTCAAGTTTGATACGCTCATCAGGGAAAACGGGAGTCAGATCCTCGAAGTTTGGACGTTTCATCGCAACCTCGGGAGCCAGTCCGTTGATCGACTTAAGATAAAGAAGTGCCGAGAATTTCTCGTTGCCGGTCTTGGCCTTGGTATGGCCCTCTAATATATCACCGGTCTTTAAACCAAATCTTCTGATCTGTGCGGGTGCCACATACACATCGTTTTCACCCGGCAGATAATTCTCACATCTGATGAAGCCGAAGCCGTCGGGCATGACCTCTAAGATTCCGTGTGCTTTCACACCGCCCTGCGCTTCGGGACTTGACGGATCGAACTCTTCGGATGCTCCTTCGGCAGACTCTGTGCGGGCGGTTTCCTCTTTTTCCGCAGGAGCCGGCTGAGGCTGTGGCTGAGGCGGCGCAGTCTTGATCCCTACGGAATCAGGACGCGTATCTTCGGACAGATCAGCCTCGGCATGATCTTTTTCAAGCATCAGTTCAATGATGTCTTCTTTCTTGGCACCTGTCGGAAGTTTGATCTCCCTGGTCTTAGCCAGCGCCTTCAAGTCAGTAAGCTTCAGTGACTCGTATTGTTCTCTGGTCATTAAAATCCTCCCCTATACAACAAACTACATTTATTCCTGCCATAACCCTGCGGTTTGCATCCTATATTGCCCATAAGATCATGGCCTATATAATCTTTGTCAAAAAAACACTATTACAAAAAAACTATTTCAAAAAACTGGGATAAGCGAATGACGATCAGTCATAACGCATAAGAATGGTGTACTCACACGTACATGAATTCCGATTCCATTTTTGATTATATAACAAGATTTAGAAAATACAACAATTTTTTAATTGTTCGGATGAACAATCAATAAACCAGTGACTCAATATACTCCACGATCTCGTCCCTGCCCTGCTTTGAGATCGCAGAGAACGGAAACAGCAGCGCCTCCTCGGGCATGCCGAGAGTCTTACGGATCATGGATATCTGCTTGGAGAGCTGACTGCGCTTGATCTTGTCGGCCTTGGTCGCGATGATAACGGGTTCGTATCCGCGGGATCGCACCCAGTCATACATGAGCTTATCGTTCTCCGAAGGCTCATGTCTGATATCGATCAAGAGGAACACGCTCTTTAAGACTTCCGACTGATACAGATAGTCTTCTATCATCTTGCCCCATTCGGCCACGAGCTGCTTGCCCGCTTTGGCATAGCCGTAACCGGGCAGATCCACGAGATAGAACTCATCGTTGATATTGTAATAGTTGATAGTCTGGGTCTTGCCGGGTGACGCCGAAGTCCTGGCATAGGACTTACGGTTCATGATCGCGTTTATGAGCGATGACTTGCCGACATTACTTTTACCTGCAAAAGCCACCTCGGGCTTGGTCTTATGCGGGAGCTTACTCGTGACTCCGACAACTGTCTCCAGATTGACGCTTTTGATTATCATTCTTTTTTCACCAATGCGTATTTCAGGACTTCATCCATTGAGGTGACTGTTCTGATCTTCAGTCCTCCGGTGATCTCCTCGCCTATCTCCTCGAGATCCTTCTCGTTCTCTCTGGGGATGAGTACCTGTGTTATGCCTGCCTGGCCTGCTGCCAGGAGTTTCTCTTTGAGTCCGCCGATCGGAAGCACGCGGCCGCGAAGCGTAACCTCGCCGGTCATGGCCAGTCCGCCGTGCACGGGGATCTTCGCAAGTGCGGAAAGCATGGCTGTCGCCATCGTGATACCGGCTGAAGGTCCGTCCTTGGGTACTGCTCCCTCGGGGATGTGGATGTGTATGTCATTTTTCTGGAAGATCTTGGGTTCCAGGCCATATTCCGATGCTACGGACCTGACGTATCCGAGGCCCGCACGCGCGGATTCCTTCATGACATCGCCCATCTGTCCGGTGAGTACCACTTCGCCTCTTCCGGGCATGACATTAACTTCAATCTCCAGCGTATCTCCGCCGACGCTGGTCCATGCAAGGCCTCTTACTATGCCGACCTGAGCCTTCTTCTCAGCCATGTCGCGCGTATATTTGACCTTGCCCAGGTAATCTTTTAAGTTGGAAGCGGTCACCTTGATCAGCTTTTCTTCCTTGCCATCCTCCCTGCGGCTTAAGATCTCGCGGGCAGCCTTGCGGCAAAGCTCACCTATCTTCCTCTCAAGGCCTCTCACGCCGGCCTCTCTGGTATAACCGTCTATCATCTTGCGAAGAGCGGAATCGGTGATCGCGAGCTGTTCGCGCGTCAAGCCGTTTTTCTCATAGGTCTTCGGTATCAGATGCTCTTTTGCGATATGGAACTTCTCGTTGGCGGTGTAGGAATTGACCTCAATGATCTCCATGCGGTCAAGGAGCGGTCTCGGGATATCCGCCGCATTGTTGGCCGTACAGATGAACATCACCTCGGATAAGTCCACGGGGAGCTCGATATAGTGATCGTTGAAATGAACGTTCTGCTCGGAATCAAGGACCTCGAGCAGTGCGGCCGAGGTATCGCCCTTGTAATCGGAGCTGACCTTGTCTATCTCATCGAGAAGCATCAGAGGATTCTTGACTCCCGCGTTCTTAAGTCCCGTAGCTATGCGGCCGGGCAGGGCACCGACATATGTACGCCTGTGGCCTCTGATCTCGGCTTCATCGCGAACGCCGCCTAAGCTTATGCGGATATATTTCTTATCCAGCGCTTCAGCCACGCTTTTGGCTATGGAAGTCTTACCCGTTCCGGGAGGGCCCACCAGACATATGATGGGGCTCTGTCCGTGGTCGTTTAAGACTTTGACGGCAAGGAATTCAAGAATGCGCTCCTTGACCTTTTCCAGGCCGTAATGATCGCGGTCCAAGATCTTTTCCGCCAGATGGATATCAGCCCTGTCGGTCGAAACCTTATCCCAGGGCATCTCCAAAAGCGTCTCTATATAGCCTCTCTCCACGGCGATCTCGGAATTAAATCCTGCCATCTTGCGGAGACGGTTGATCTCTTTGGTGATCTTTTCCTTGATCTCGTCCGATGCTTCAAGCGCATCGCACGCTTCCTGCATCTGATCGATCTCGGCTTTTTCATCGTTTACTCCGAGTTTTTCCTCGATGGTGCGCATCTGCTCCCTGAGGATATACTCCTGCTGGTTCTTATCGACTCTCTCTTTTACGTCCTTGGCCAGATCCATCCTGATCTTAGCCACGGAGATCTCGTTCTTAAGAAGGCGCGAAAGCTCAGAATAACGCTCTTTTAAGTCAACTGCTTCGAGTATGGTCTGCTTCGCCGTGTACTGGATCGGCAGATTGATCGAGATCTGGTCTAGGAGCTTACCTAAGTCGGATGCCTCGTTGATATGGCCTTCAAGGCTCTTACCCACCTTGGGGAAAAGCTTCACATACTCGCTGAAAATGTCTCCGATCTCCCTGACCATGGCGATCTCTGTCTCCATGGACATGCCGGCTCTCTCATCTTCCGTGGTAACCTCGCGGATATGGGCGCTTAAGTATCCGTCCGTCTCCTCGATGCTCCGAAGATATGCTCTTTTCCGGCCTTCTGCAAGAACGCGGATCACGCCGCCGGGCATCTTGAGGAGCTGGTTTACCTTGATGATGCATCCTACCGTATAGAGATCTTCAAGCGCAGGCTCATCCTTGTCCGCATCGCGCTGGGCGACCACGAAGAAAATGCTCTCATTCATCATCGCCTTTTCCACCGCCGCAATGGATTTGGGGCGGTTTAAGTCAAAGTGGATGATCATATCGGGCAGGATAGTAAGACCCCGCAGCGGTACTGCGGGGATTGTCTTGTCATCATCGTGCGAGTTTCTGTTAAGGAGATTCTCAAACATCTTATGCTACTCCGGTTCTGTAGATGATCTTCGGTTCTTCCTTCTTTTCTATTGCTTCGGCCGTCATGATGCATTCGGAGATGTTGTCATCCGACGGTATCTGATACATGATGTCCATCATCGCATTTTCCATGATGGAACGAAGTCCGCGGGCGCCGGTCTTTTTCTCAAAAGCCTGATGAGCGATGAGCTCAATGGCTTCATCCGTGAACGTGAGTTTGACCTCATCCATGTCGAAGAGCTTCTTGTACTGCTTAACAAGAGCGTTCTTGGGTTCGGTCAGGATCTGCTTTAATGCATCCTCATCAAGTCCTTCGAGAGTAACAGTGATCGGCACACGGCCGATGAACTCGGGGATAAGTCCGAACTTGATCAGATCCTGTGTGGATACCTCTTTAAGCAGAGAATCCGCTTCCTTGGTATTCTTGGCTGTAAGCTCGCCGCCGAATCCGATGGAGCTGCGGTCAAGTCTTGCTTCGATGATCTTGTCGAGGCCGTCAAATGCACCTCCGCAGATAAAGAGGATGTTGGATGTATTGATCTGGATCAGTTCCTGGTGGGGATGCTTACGTCCGCCCTGAGGGGGAACCGATGCGTCCGTGCCCTCGATTATCTTAAGAAGCGCCTGCTGAACGCCCTCACCGGATACGTCTCTGGTGATGGAAACGTTTTCGGACTTCTTGGTGATCTTATCGACTTCGTCTATGTAGATGATACCCAGTTCTGCTCTGGATATATCATAATCCGCTGCCTGAATGAGCTTTAAGAGGATATTCTCGACATCCTCGCCCACATATCCGGCCTCGGTAAGCGTTGTTGCATCCGCTATCGCAAAAGGAACGCCGATGATCTTGGCAAGAGTCTGGGCAAGATATGTTTTTCCGGAACCTGTAGGCCCAAGCATCATGATGTTGGACTTCTGGAGCTCAACACCGTCGTTTGAATCCTTTTTGCTGGACAGCACTCTCTTATAGTGGTTATATACGGCAACCGACAGAACCTTCTTGGCCTCATCCTGTCCGATAACGTACTCATCCAGGAACTTCTTGATCTGAACGGGCTTTAACAGTTCGATGTCAAATTCGCCGCGTATCGCTTCCTCTTCGTCGTCCTCAAGATCATCCATGATGTCGACGCATATCTCAACGCACTCGTCGCAGATATACACACCGGAGGGGCCGGCTATGAGCTTGCGCACCTCATCCTGGGACTTGCCGCAAAAGGAGCATTTTACCTTTTCACTCATTTCTTCTTTTTATCCTTATTCTGTGATTCGGCCATCTCGGCACGATTGGTGATCACCTGATCGATCAGGCCGTACTCCTTGGCCTCATCAGCGCTCATCCAGTTATCACGCTCTGTATCATCGGCAACCTGCTCAAAAGGCTTGCCTGTATTCTCTGACAGGATCCTGTTCAGTTTTTCCTTGGTACGCAGGATATGCTTGGCAGCGATCTCGATCTCGGTTGCCTGCCCCTGCGATCCGCCGCTGGGCTGATGGATCATGATCTCGGCATTCTTAAGCGCCATGCGCTTGCCCTTGGCACCGCCGGCCAGAAGGAATGCGCCCATGCTGGCTGCCATACCTATACATATGGTTGATACGTCGCACTTGATGTACTGCATGGTATCGTAAATTGCCATACCGGCTGTTACGGAACCGCCGGGGCTGTTGATATACAGATGGATATCCTTCTCGGGATCCTGAGCTTCCAGGAAAAGCAGCTGGGCTACTACAAGGCTTGCAGTAGTATCATTCACCTCGTCTCCGAGGAAAACGATGCGGTCTTCCAGCAGTCTGGAATAGATATCATATGAGCGCTCTCCTCTGGAGGTCTGCTCTACGACATAAGGCACCAGAGCCATCTTAGTCTTGTCTTCCATTAAAAATGCCCTCCTGTGTTGGATTTATTTCTCTTTGGCATTGTCGGCAAGGAACTTGGCGGCTGCACGAACCTTCAAGTCATCCTTGATCATCTTCTCTACTTCTTCGGTCATATCCTTGCGGATCTCTTCAACATCACGGCCGTATGCCTCAGCCATGGTCTTAAGTTCTTCATCATACTCGGCATCAGATGCTTCAAGCTTCTCAGCCTCAGCTACTGCCTCGAGAACGAGTCTTGTACGGATACGGGTCTCGGCCTGAGGCTCAACCTGATCCATCATCTGCTGCTTGGTAGCACCCGTAAACTTGCTGTACTGCTCAAAGGACATGCCCTGATACATGAGCTGCTGAGCGAACTCGTCGATCATGCGCTCTTTCTGAGCCTCGAGCATGGGACCGGGAATCTCGATCTCGGCGTTCTCAACTGCTGCTGCGATGGCAGCTTCCTCTTTTGCATCCTGTGCCTCTTTCTTCTTGCGCTCTTCAAGCTCGCCTTTAAGAAATGCCTTGTACTCGTCAAGAGTCTCGAACTCGGATACCTCGGATGCGAACTCATCATCAAGCTCGGGAAGCTCCTCTGTCTTGATCTCGTTTACCATGCACTTAAACACTGCTTCCTTGCCAGCAAGGTCTTCTGCGTGATAATCCTCGGGGAAAGTAACATTTACTTCGCACTCTTCACCGATCTTCGCGCCGATCAGCTGATCCTCGAATCCGGGGATGAATGTGCCGCTGCCGATCTTTAAGGAATGATCGGAGCCCTTGCCGCCTTCAAAAGCCACGCCGTCAACGAATCCTTCAAAGTCAAGGAGAACGGTATCGCCGTCTTCTACGGCACGGTCCGTAACTTCAATAGTGCGGGCGTTTTTATTGCGCTCTTTCTCAAGAGCATCGGCAACGTCCTCATCGGTAACCTCAACATTTACCTTATCTATAGTAACGCCCTTGTACTCGCCGAGCTTAACCGGGGGCTTAAGAGCAACGCTTGCGGTATAGATGAAGGGCTTGCCCTTTTCGATCTGAACGATATCTACGGTAGGGGTGGAAACGATCTCTTCGCCCGACTCGCGGCATGCATCCTCGATGGTCTCTCTGATCAGGATATCGCTTGCCTGATCGTAGAAGATCGCGGGGCCGTACATCTTCTCGATAACCTGGCGGGAAACCTTACCCTTACGGAAGCCGGGAACACTGATCATGCCCTTCTGCTTCTGATACGCCTTATTGATGGCATCCTCAAGCTTCTCTGCCTCTACCTCTATGGTCAGCAGCGCCATGCTGCCTTCCTGCTTTTCAACCTTTACACTCATGTGTGAAAACCTCCTGGTTTAATAGTCATTTCATCAAATGAACACTGTCTCCGCTAAGACCGCGGGCAATAAAGCATTATAACATAGAGAAAACACTATATACAAGACATCTTTACTAAACCGCCGGTTTAGATGTATGGTTATGTCAGGTAGGAGAAGATCATGGAAATAGAACGCAAATATACAATAAAAGAGCTGCCCGCCGATTTGGATGGGTTGAAAAAGAAAAAGATCGTACAGGCATACCTGTGCCGCGAACCCGTCGTGCGCATCCGCAGATCGGATGATAAGTACTATATGACCTATAAGGGACAGGGGCTTGTCGAACGCGAAGAATATAATCTCCCTTTAACAAAAGAGGCCTTTGAACACCTTCTTCCGAAAGCCGACGGAAATGTGATCTCAAAGACCCGATATCTGATACCGCTGGAAAATCCGCGGTTTAAAGAAGGATACGTGCCTTCTGCAGATCTGAAACTTTGCATCGAACTGGATGTATTCGATGACCCGCTTTCTCCGCTCGTAATAGCCGAGGTTGAGTTCCCCGACAGGGAAAGCGCCGATGCTTACATCCCGGAAGATTGGTTTATCGAGGATGTGTCGGAGGATCCGAAATACCACAATGTGAATATGATATATCAGGGTCAAAAGGTACAAAATCCGAATTAAGCTTGCTTAAATGAGGATTTTGACCTTGGGACCCGCCGAAACATGAGGAAGGAGCGATTCGTATATCATAACAGGCTGGATTCAGCATCCTCCAGCGACTTATATCCATACAGAAGTGCGGTGTTCTCCATCGTCAGATGAGCCAGGTTCTGTCCGGACTGTGCGAGCCGTACTATGAATCCGCCGTACATCTTGAGCATCTCATCCGAATATGTCATCAGTTCTCCGCGAAGGTATGTCTCATATGAGGTATCAAACGGCGTATCTTCGGAAGTATGTATTGTTCTGGCATTTCCCGCCATCTTCGGGTATTCTGCCGCAAAATCCTCCATCCAGCCGACCTGGACGGATACGATTTCCTCGATGATCGCCCGCTTTTCATCCGAAACCGGCGGAAGTTTATCTTTGATCTCAGCGTAGCGTTCCGGAGCGGTTGATTCCTCCATCCTTCCGTATTTTTCCATGATCGGGTTCCAGCCGGCAGCCATGTTGGCCTCAAAATCGGCGGCATACTGAAGAAGCATATCCTCATCCCAGGTCAGATACTGGGACGATCTCATTATGTTAAAGGTGCCCCAGTTATCCTGACAGTCTGCCCGTCCGCCTTCATTTATGACCTTGTCGAAGGCTTCCCATTCATCCTTTACGATGCGCTTGACCAGATCTTCTTTGGTCTCATTTATCTGCATGATCACATCCTCCATATATAATGCGCTCCTGCGGATCAGTCCTCGCTGCACCATCCCGTTCTGCAGGTACAGTGACAGATTGCCTATCGCCTCGACGATCGGACGCATGGCCGCATCAGTCGGCTCTTTTATGGGAGTAAGCTTATCCAGAGCAAAAATGCTGTCTATATAGCGGTATACTTCGGAAGCGCTGTATCCGCCCGGCTCGTCTGCATGCACAGCAGTCAGCGCTTTAAGCCCATGGAAAAGCCATTTATCGTGAGGAGCGTATTTTTTCTCCAGGATATATGCGATGCGGGCAGCGCACTTCATGCCCTCGGCAAGCAGCATGGAAGCCGAGACATTGTCTGCGCGACGTTTCTGTCTTAAGTAGTTGTACTGGGCATTCTGTGAAAAAAGCGCGATGTTCTGCACGAGCATCCTGCGCCACAGTTCCTCCGGATAGTATTCTGTGAGTTTCTTGCGGATCGAAGTCACTTCTCCGGCCGGATCATCCCAGACTTCGCCGTTTACGACCGCGGCAAGGGAATATTCGGGAATAGAGAGATACAGGTTGCAGATTTCCTCAGCGGAATAAGGGGCATCTGTCGCCTCTCCTGATAAGATACCGGCTGTTCTTAACTGATAATCTGTGAGCTGAGTTCCGATCAGTCCCGAGTAGTAATCCCGGGTGCTGAAGACACCCCGCCGCCCCTTGCTCATCGAATCGGTATCCGGCTTAAAACCGCGAAATTCCGGTGTCTTTTCGGCAAGTGCCACCAGATCGGACTGCAGTTTTTGACCGAACCGGTCATAATCACTCTTGTTATTTATAAGTAAAATAACACCCGGTCCCCAATCGTGATCCCGGGACTCCGTATCATCCCATCCGTACGCATCGGAACCTTCTCCGAACAATCCGGCAGTCACTTTTCCTTTCAGTTCGGGGTACTCTTTTTCGATGAAAGGCTTAACGATCTCCTCATAATATGCCCTGCATATATTCAGTCCCTTCACGGATCCCGATGACCCAAGTCTTGCACAGGCTGACTCATATCCTTCCTTTGCCCGATAATAAAACTCAACATGCCCGAGATTTCTGTCAACTGCCTGCATGGACTGAAGATAATAGTCAGCTGCCTTAACATCATTGCCCTGCAGGGCATACAGATCACCTAGACCCATGAGGGCCGCCCCCAGATGGGCTCCGTTTTCGTTTCTTTCGATGAAGATATCGACCGCGCGATGCAGATGTTCGGCGATGCCGTCGAATATATCAGGATGCGCTTCTTTTATTGTGGGATCTGTACGCAACGCACCGAGAAGACTGTTGCCGAGATTCGCATGAGTCACAGCCAGTTCAAAACGTTTGTCGGGATAAAGCAGTACGGTCTCCATAGCCTTATTCAGGCAATCTATGGCCTCAGGGAACATTTCGGCCTCCTGATAGGACAGGGACATGTTGTTGTAGAGATTGGCGAAATCAAAGGCTTCGTCCGTCAGGATCTGCCTGTAGAGCCGCTCTGTGTCGCTGTAATACTCGAGAGATTCGGGAATCCGTCCCGCTGCCCGCAGAGCGTTTGCAAGATTGAGTTCGGTAGTAGCGTAGGCGTGGGAGTCTTTTTCACCTGCATTCTCAATGATCATCAGGGCCTTCTCGCCATACATGATCGAGCGGTCGTAGTCGCAGGTCTCGCGATAGAAACCGACCATCTCGTTCAATATCTGTACGACAGCGTTGTCGTCGCTCTCCTCGATGGCGACTTTCAGCGCCCCCTCAAGATATGGTTCAACCTCGGGTATCCTGTTCTGTTCAAAAAGCAGGTCCAAACCTGCCCGGAAATCCTGTATATTCATGCTGTTGCCTCATTATATTTCTATAAATACGGTATCATGTCCGCTACGGAATCGAAGATCATGTCGGGCTTAACATCCGATGTCTCCACATCGGCCATCGTTGCCTCGCCGCTTAGGACCAGGATACCGCACATGCCGTTACGCACGCCTGCTGCCACATCGGTATAGAGCCTGTCTCCGACCATGGCGGCCTGCGAGCGCTCATAACCGGTACGCCTGAGCATATGTTCCATAATGTCGCCGTTTGGCTTACCTATGATGCGGTCGGGGCGCCTGAATGACGAAGCCTCTATGAATGCATGTATTGAGCCGGCATCCGGTATGAATCCGGTCTCCGTAGGGCAGTTAAAATCAGGATGTGTCGATACATACGGAAGTCCCGCGCGAACCAGATCGCATACCACACACATCTTCAGATAGTCGAGAGAAGTATCGAAGCCTACGACAACCATCCCTGCTACGCCCTCTTTTATCGCGGATTCTATATTTCCGTCCGCAGCATATCTGCTCTCAAGCTCCTCATTTACAAGATTTATACCCGCATCAGCAAACTGTTTTTTCAGAAGGTCATTACCCAACAGGTACACGCTTTTGCCCGGGAATTCACGCTGGAGTACTTCGATCGTGGCATCTCCGGAAGTGATTATCTTCTCCCTGCCGACATCTAAGCCCATCTTCGCGAGCTTATCGATATAACTCAGGGGATCCTTGGACGAATTGTTTGTAAGAAAAACATACTCGCGGCCGCTTCTTTCCACGGCATCGAGAAAATCGCGTGCACCGTCTATCCACTGCGTACCGAGATATACGGTCCCGTCCATATCAAGCGCAAACAGCTTTATTTGGTCGATTTTTTCCTGTATGTCCATCTCAGTCCTCTGAAATCTCTGTCATATTATGACGGCGTCACCACATCCATCGCGTATCTGACCGTAGCCATCGCATCTTTTGCATAGAAATCTGCGCCTATCGCATCGGCATATTCCTGGGTGAGCACGGCTCCGCCGACCACAGTCTTAACATCAGGCAGTTGCTCCTTAAGGAGCTTGATCGTCTCCTCCATGGCGGGAACTGTCGTGGTCATGAGGGCTGAGAGACCGACGATCGGAGCGCCGGTGCGCTTAGCTTCCTCTACAACTGCCTCGGGAGGAACATCTTTTCCGAGGTCATAAACCTCGAACCCGTAATTTTCCATGATCAGCTTGACTATGTTCTTGCCGATGTCATGTATGTCGCCGTGAACGGTCGCGATCACGAACTTGCCCCTGGAAACCTGTTCGCCGGGGTGAGATAGCATATCCGCTTTGATCACCTCGAATGCCGACTGCGAGGCCTCGGCGCTCATAAGAAGCTGGGGTAGATACATCTTCTTGGCTTCAAATCCCTGTCCTACCGTATCAAGTGCGGGGATTATCTCTTCGTTTACTATATCGAGGCTCGCGCGGCCTCCGGCTATAAGATCACGGATGATATTTGCAGCCTGCTCTTTCAGCCCCTTGATGATGGCGCGTTTTAGGGGGGATTCCTGACCGTCAGCACCCCCTGATGCCTGGCCGGATGATGCGTCTGCACCCGCTTTTCCCTGTTCCGCTCCGCCCTGTCCTGCTGATCCGGCTCCGCCTGCAGGAGAACCTGCGGCGGGCACGTAACTGTCCGCAAAACCTATATAATCCATGCAGTTCTCATCCAGATCGTGGAGAGCCCTGTATGTGAAGTAAACCTTCATCATCTCCTGAGAGTGGGGATTCATGATCGCCGCACTTAAGCCCTCTTCGAGTGCAAGCGCAAAGAATGTGGAAGTCACGAGTTCTCTGGCCGGCAGTCCGAACGAGATGTTGGAAACGCCGAGAGATGTATGACAGCCAAGTTCGTGACGGATTACATGCAGGGACTGTAGCGTAGCCAGAGCGGCTTTTGTGTCTGCGCTTATCGTCATGGCCAGTGTATCGAAGAGCAGGTCTTTTTTGCCAATGCCGTATTTGGCGGCTTCATTAATGATATTTCGTGCTATCTCAACACGCTTTTCCGCGGATTCCGGTATTCCGTCCTCATCCAGGGTAAGCGCTACGACCAGCCCGCCGTACTTTGCGACCAGCGGAAAAATAACATCCATTACTTCCCGTTTTCCGTTGACCGAGTTGATCAATGCCTTGCCGTTATAGTGCCTGAGAGCCGCTTCCATGGCCACCGGATCGGTAGTATCTATCTGAAGAGGCAGGTCTATGATGGCCTGCAATTCACAGGTCACGCGGTCTAAGAGTTTCGGCTCATCTATCTCGGGAAGCCCCACATTCACATCAAGAACATGCGCACCCGCATCCTGCTGCCTGAGGCCTTCACCGAGGATATAGTCGATGTCTTCGTCTCTGAGCGCCTGTTTGAAGCGCTTCTTGCCTGTAGGATTGATCCTTTCTCCTATGAGAATCGGAGAATCCTTGAATTCCACGGCATGCGTATATGACGAGATGAATGTGATCTCCTTGTCCTTAAGAGGAGAAGCGGCCACATATTCAGCCATCTTCGGAGCAGTCACATTCACTGTGGCTCGGATATAATCAGGGGTGGTTCCGCAGCATCCGCCGAGTCCGCGGACGCCCATCTGAGCAAATTCATCCATCAGAGAAGCAAATTCATCGGGAAGAACATCATACACAGTCTCTCCGTCAACGGATCTGGGAAGACCCGCATTGGGCTTTAAAATCACCGGGACGGATGCATATTTTACATATTCCTCGACTACGCCTTTAAGCTGCTTGGGTCCGAGCGAGCAGTTGGCGCCTATCGCGTCAGCATGCATGCCCTCGAGCATTGCGATCATGGCAGCGGGAGAAGCCCCGGTCATGAGCTTTCCGTCCTCTCCGTAAGCATTGGTCACGAAAACAGGCAGGTCGGAGTTCTCTTTTGCGGCAAGGAGAGCAGCCTTGGTATCATAGCTGTCGTTCATCGTCTCGATGAAGATCAGGTCAACCCCATACTCCGCGCCTATCTTCACGGTCTTCGCATATACTTCGACCGCCTCATCAAAAGGCATGTCTCCGTAAGGCGCGAGCAGTCTGCCCATGGGACCGATGTCTAAGGCGATGAACTTCTCCTGGGTTCCCGTGGAATTATCTCTGGCTGCACATGCTACATCTATCGCGCCATGAATGATGGATGTGAGCTCTTCATCGTCGAATTTCAGGCAGTTCGCACCGAATGTGTTCGTATAGATCACATTGCTGCCCGCATCATAATAGGACTTCTGGAGCTCGGTGATCACTTCCGGATGCGATATATTCCATCTCTCGGGAAGTTCGCCGGGCTTTAGGCCGCGCTTTTGCAGAAGCGTGCCCATTCCGCCGTCTAAGTACAATATGTGGTCTTTTATGTATTCGCGTATATCTGACATATCTTCTCCATTATTGTGTGATCGATCAGAAAGATTAATGGTTTTCCCGGAAATCCATTATCCCGGCTGATCGGGAGTCATCCCTATAATCGCCGTCACTGACTTGGACGGGCTCATGAGCAGGCTCTCGTTTAAGTTGATCCCGATCAGGTGCGCGCAGTCAAGCAGTGTCATGAATTCGCGCTGCACTGTAAGCGGCAGGTCGCCGTATCCGGGCGAAAAGCGCGGTCTAAGGCGCAAACGCGGGCTCTGCTCAGTGCCGTCAGCAGCCACAGAGTCATCAGCAGCCCCATATTCGGCCTCAACCTCAGAGTTAAACAGGTCGCAGAGTGCTTCAACGCGCTCAGCGCCCAAAGCCTGCATGATCAGCGCCTTGGAAGGCGAGATGCGGTTATACTTCGCGATCAGTCTGTCTATACCTACGCCGATGGTAGCCGCAAACATCACGGCCTCGGTGCATTCCCTGATATTGTGGGCCAGGTTCTTGGATCCATGCGTATCAAACGGAAGGACCGGCATATCTTGGTCCCAGGTCACGTCCGTATGGCGGTAGCAGACCTTGTATGTGATCAGCGGAAGCACCTCTTTCACGCATTCGTCGATCAGAGCATCCACTGCCGAAATATCGGAATCCTCGGATACCGCCAGTGGTACGGGCGAACGGGATGTCATCATCCCGCCGTATCGCATGACCTCGGATCGGTTGATCTCGGATAGCGCGGGATAATCCGCAGGATCATAGGTTTTTACCAGAATAGGGCCTAAGTTACTCATCTTCCTTCAAAAACTCTTATCATCTTCCCTCAAAGTTCTTGCCAAGAATATCTGACAGATTCTGCATGATTCCGGCAGCAACTTCAGGCTTGTTCATCGAGTAGACATGTACGTTGGTGATGCCGTTGGCATACAGATCAATGATCTGGTCTGTGGCATAGATGATCCCGGCCTGCGTCATGGCCTCGGGATCCGAGCCGAACTTGTCAACAAGGCTCTTAAATCTGTGCGGCATGAACGAACCGGAGAGTTTGATCGCTCTCTCTACCTGATTGGCCTTGGTTATCGGCATGATTCCGGGTAATACGGGCACATGGATCCCGGCTTCCCTGATCTTATACATGAAGTTAAGGAAAAGAGAATTATCGAAGATCATCTGAGTAGTCAGGAAATCCACTCCGCACTCGACCTTCTCTCTTAAGTGGTCGATATCCTCCCACTGGGTAGCACTCTCGGGATGAACCTCGGGATAACAGGCTGCTCCTATGCAGAAATCGGCCCCCGATGCCTTAATGTCCTTAATCAGCTCATAGGCATATCTGTAATCCCACTTGCTGCGGTCCGTATTCTCAAGTTCGGGAGTAAGGTCTCCGCGAAGAGCCATGACATTCTTAATGCCCGCTTCCTGCATCTGTGCTATGCGTTCCTTCACCGTTTCCCTGTCGGAAGATACACAGGTAAGGTGCGCAAGCATCGGAATATCAAATCTATCTTTAATATTCTTTGCAATATCCAGCGTATATTTGCTGGTTCCTCCGCCTGCACCGTATGTAACGCTCATAAAAGCAGGCCTGAGTTTCGCGATCTCCTCCGTCGCAACTCTCACGCTCTCATACGAACTCTCCTTCTTCGGCGGGAATACCTCAAACGAGAGTGAGAGTTTATCCTGCTTGATTATGTCTATTATCTTCATAATTTCTCTCCTTATATGGCCGTTTCCGGGCCTATCATATAAACGGGTTCCAGAACCGCGATCCGTCCGCGAATGTGATCACCAGCGCCGCTACCATGAACACCACCGATACCACGATAGTTATATAATCATTGCGCTTCAGCGGTCTGGCCATATACCAGGTTCTCTTTTTGTTCTTGCCGAAGCTCCGTAATTCCATAGCAGTCGATATTGTTTCAATCCTGTCCATGCTCGTGAACACGAGCGGGAAGATGATCGCCGTGGATGCTTTGATCCTGTCGAACAGTTTGCCCTTCTCGCTCATCTCTATGCCGCGTGCCATCTGGGCATTCCTGATCTTGTGGAAATCGCCCTGGATATCGGGTATGTAGCGAAGCGCCAGTGCCACGGCATATCCCGCATTATATCCGATGCCCACACGGTTCATGGAAGCCGCAAACTCGGAAGGATTGGTCGTCACGATGAAAATGAATATGCTCGGCACGACCGTAAAGTACTTGAGTATGATGTTGAACTCATAAAAGAGCTGCTCGGCCCGGAGTGCATAATGCCCACTTCCCAACAAAACAGTCTCTGTGCCGTATATCTTCACGCCCTCAGCGGGGCTGAAAAGGTAAATCGCGATTATATTAATCGACAAGAAGAACAGAATTATCTTGAATACGCCCCCGACCTGGCTCCATGAAGTCTTGCTGATCTTGAAGATGATCAGGCTCAAGACCAGCATGATGAGCAGGATCCTCGTGTCATATGTCATCATGCTTGTTACGGACCAGCAGATGAAAAAGATGAGCTTGGACAGTCCGCAGAGTCTGTCGATCCAGGTATCCTTCTGTTCATAGGCAAGCAGCTTACGTCCCATCCGCGGCCTCCTTTCTGTGACTCCTCTCGTAATTGATGAAGGCTTCGGTAAATCCGTCGGCATCTTCTATGCCGCAGGCGTGTGCCAGATCATACAGAGAAGTCCTCTTCAGATATGCCTTGTCGGCGATCTCATCATTGGTCAGGATCGCAGCCGGAGTACTGTCGGCGAGCAGATGCCCGTCAGCTATTACGACAGCCCGGTCGGTATATTCAAGCATCAGATGCATATCATGCGTTATCATGATCAGTGTCGTGCCGGATTTCTCATTGATACTCTTAACGAATTCCATGATCTCGGTGTAATGCCTGTAATCCTGGCCTGCCGTAGGCTCATCGAGGATCATGATCTCGGGTTCCATGATCAGGATCGCTGCTATGGTCACCCTCTTCTTCTGTCCGAAACTGAGTGCCGAGATCGGCCAGTTGCGGAACGGATAAAGCCCGCAGATCTTCAGGACCTTGTTAACCCGCTCTTTTATCTCATCTTCGGGGACTCCGCGGACCTGCAGTCCCAGAGCAACCTCATCATATATCATGCTCTTGGAGATCATCTGGTTCGGGTTCTGCATCACCAGACCGATGTGCTCTCCGCGCTCTTTTACGGAAAGAGGTGATATATCTTCGCCGCCCAAGCGTATCTCGCCGGAAACGGGCTTGATGAAGCCGCAGATCAGGTTGGAGAGGGTGGTCTTACCTGCGCCGTTCTTGCCGACGATCGCGAGCATCTCTCCGCGCCTTACGGAGAAAGATACATCTTCGAGTACATTTCTCCCTTCATCATAGGCAAAAGTAAGGTTCTTTACGCTTAAGACCTCATCTCCGGATATTTCCCTGCGGCGGGCAGGCTGCTTATGGTACCATTCTCTGACCGTACCGGCATAATCCGCGGTATGAAGCGTATCTATCTGCCCCGCTTCGTCTTCAGGGCGTATAGAGATTCCGGTAGATTTAAGAGCCGATACATACAGAGGCTCCCTGACCCCGGCGCGTATCAGCGTATCAGTACTCATCAGCTCGTCGGGAGTCATGTCGGCGGCTATGCGTCCGTCATCTACGAGGATTATGCGGTCGGCATCCCTGTATAGCGCATCCTCAAGCCTGTGCTCGATGATAACGATGGTCTTATCTGTCTTTTTCTGGATCTCATCTATCAGCGCTATGGCTCTTTTTCCGGTTGCGGGGTCCAGATTGGCGAGCGGCTCGTCAAAAAGCAGTATATCCACATCCCTTACCATAACACCCGCCATTGAAACACGCTGCTTCTGGCCTCCTGAGAGCTCGCCCGGCTTGGAAGTAAGCAGTTTGTCCACCTCCACGATCCCGGCTATCTCATCAACCTTCTTAAACATCTCATCCTGCGGAGTGCAGTCATTTTCCAGCGCAAAAGCGATATCTTCCGCAACGGTCAGCCCTATGAACTGGCCGTCGGTATCCTGAAGCACCGTACCGACTATGCAGGATAAGTCAAAAAGCGAAGTCTCGGTGATGCTCTTTCCCTTGATGCGTACCTCGCCCTGAATCTCGCCTGTGTAGATATGAGGAATCAGACCGTTGATACAGTTGGAAAGAGTGGATTTGCCCGATCCGGACGGGCCGACTATCAATATCTTCTCTCCTTCACGGATCTGAAGGTCGATATTGTGGAGTGTCGGCTCTACCTGTGTGCGATACTTAAATGTAAAATTAACAAATTCAATGATTGGTTCTTTCATCAGCCCGATAATTCAAGTAAACTAAGTAATACATAAAATCCTCCCGTCTCTCCCAACTTCAGGGAGTGTCCGGGAGGATCCTTAAGTCTGTATGGATGATCTTGGAGCCTGTTGCTCTAAAATCTATACTGTTTATTCTTCTTTCTTATCTTCCGGTACCGGATCATCTTCCTTAACCAGGCTCGATGACTTCGTAGCGATCTTGGAATATGCAAAAGCAAGAAGAGTACCGAGGATTGCTATGATGATGGCATTGCAGATAAATGCTACAGCGCCCTGGCCGAATACCTTGTTTGCAGGCTCTGCGTAGATCAGTATGTCAAGAACGGGTGCACATACGATCCATGCGATCGCATTGGCAACTACCTGAATGATGTTGAACAGAGCTATCTGTTTTCCGCCGAAACCGCCGTCACGGATCAGATATTTCTTGGAGAACAGGCCGACAACTACGCCGAATACGGCATCGGGAATAACCCAGCTCCACCAGATGCTTCCGTAGAAGAACGCATCACCGAGTGCATGTCCGAGAAGTCCTACTATTCCGCCAACAACGGGACCATACACAGCAGACAGAAAAGCGAGCAGAGCGGCTCTGACCTGAAGTGCGGTGTTAGGAACGATTAAAACGGGGATCTGAGCCTCCGTGAGAACTACGAAAAGCGCAGTTCCGATACCTGCCGCAACAACCTGCTGGATCGTAAATTTGTTGTTTTTCATGTTTTTCCCTCCTGAAAACAGTTGGATTCTGCTTTGACGATCATAAAAACCGACATAAATATAATAACATACATACTGTAAAAAGAAAACGAAAGGGATTATTGAAGATTCAGCGAAAAATCGTCAAAAGTAGCCCACGCGAGGGCGTTGCACTTAACCCGCGCGCCTATCGTCACGGTATCGTCCGCACCTACTTCTATGCCCTCTATCCGTGGATTCTTCCAATTGACCCATCCGTCGAGAGTCACGGGATCCGATGTATACTCGGTATCTCCCGCTTTTACATAGAGCTCTATAGTCGAAGAAGCATCAAAATCTCCGCCCTGCATGAAGGCTTCCGCGCGGTATTTTCCGGCCTGTCCGGGAGTGATCTCCTGCTCAATCGTAAAGTCCATATCCGACTTGCTCCAGAAATGAAGAGCAACCTCACCGGTGTGGGCGTCGGATGCTTTTTTCTGGTAATCTACGGGTGCATTTCCTGCGTTATCGGTGATGACCCAGGCTAAGTGGTCCTCTTCTTCAAAAGAAGGATCGGCGACCAGATTCACATTCGCCACATTTACAAGTGCTTCAACATAAAGCGTTCCGTCATCGTTTAACTTAATGTCAGAAGGATCGCCGGCCACACCGCTGCCTGCAAGTTCCACGCTTCCGGGCACAGTATACTCTCCGACTTCGTCCGTATCTATCGCAGCCACTGCATCCTCATCCCATGTGACCTTCATGCCGGAGGTGCACTCGGGATCTGCCCAGACGCAGTCTATGGTTTCCGGAAGAGAAACCTCTCCGCCGGGATTTATGTTAACCTCTATGGTCTCTTCATACCACAGGATATCGTTTACCTCGCCCTCGGCTCCGCAGTAGATATATTTGAATACATCAAGCGAAGGAAGCGCTTTTCCATCAAAATCAAAGAATGCCTGATTCTCCCAGGAGCAGCCGCCGTAATAGATTCCGGCGTCGTCGGGATCATAGTCGGAAGCATAGCTTGACGCCCATCCGGAGCCCTTTTCCTCCCAGACGGTTGATGCGGTCCCCGATTCAGGCTTAACGGGAAGCCACGCGCCTTCCCAGTAGAATACGCCCAGGGCCCCCGCTTCATCAGCGGCCGCGCACACATCGCGAACGAGTTTCGCCTGCCCCTGCACGCTCACGGGATAACCTTCCACGGCGTCAGGACCCGATACGGAATTGCCCGAGCCGTCTCCGTCATCACCGGTGTACATGTAGGCTGTCTCCATGATGCAGGTCTTCACATTATAGGTATCAGATATGTATTTCAGGACATTGACCATATTGGTCATTGTGCTGTGCCAGTAGGGATAATAGGATATTCCGAACACATCGTACTCGACTTTGTATTTGGCGAGTTTCTCGGCTATGCCCTTCATCCATTCGGAGTCGTCTACGGATGTAAAGTGGACCACCGTCAGGATGTCGGTGCCGAATTCATCGGATATATCGTTCACGGCTCTTATGCCGTTCTTGAAAAGCTCGGCCATGTCTCCGAAAGCGGTCTCACCGGCCACTCCGTGGTTGGTCTCGTTACCTACCTGAACCATGGTCACGCGTGCCCCGGCATTTATGATCGTGCGGAGACTATCGCAGGTATAATCATAGAGAGCCTGCTTCTTGTCAGTCAGGTTCATGCCCTCCCAGGCTTTGGGGCACATCTGCTTATTGGGATCGGCCCAGAAATCGGAATAATGGAAGTCCACGCAGGTATTCATGCCATATGCAGCTGCTCTTGCGCCAAGCGCAGCAGCAGTCTCAGCAGTGCAGTTTCCTCCGCCGTAACCGCGTCCTTCGGAATCAAAAGGATCTACCCAGACCCTCACGCGGATGCAGTTTATTCCGGCATCTGCGAGCAATTTGAACAGGTCAGCCTCGTTTCCTTCGGCGTCATAATACTTAACTCCGCTATCTTCCTCAACAAGCAGGCTGGAGATATCCATTCCGCGGATGAAATCATCGGAAAGCCCGTCAATCTTCTGAACATATATCGGAGCCTGCGCTTTTTCTGTAGGTAATTCAGGGAAGTATGTCTGTTCCACAACAGTTCGTCCGGATCCGCCCGGAGCAGCACCGGAATCCGAAGTTCCTGCATCGGAGCCGGCTGTCCCTGAATCTGCGCCGTTTTCCGCCGTCAGGCCACCGGTCGCAGTCCCCGAACCGGTACCTGCCGCCCCCTGGTCCGAACTCCCGCAACCGGCTAACATCGCCACACACAGCCCTAGCGCCAGCACACACGCCGATATCCGCCTGACAAGCACCTTTTTCCTGATCATACGATCACCTCTCCGGCAAGCACTTTCTTGTAATCTTCATAATTTCTCTTAAGCAGAGCCGGTGTATCAAGCTCATACGGACACTTGGACTTACAGGACCCGCACTCTATGCAGCTTTCTATCTTTCGCATTTCCGCCTGCCAGTTCTCAGACAGCCAGTTCTTGGAAGGAGCACGGCGAAGAAGCAGACTGGTCCTTGCGCAGTTATTGATCTGGATGCCCATCGGACAGGGCATGCAATATCCGCACCCGCGGCAGAATTCGCCGTCAAGCTGCGCTTTATCGGCTTCTATACGCCCCCTCATCTCATCATCCAGTTCGGGAGCATCGTCCATGTAAGAAAGCCACTCTTCAAGCTCGCTCATATGCTGGATGCCCCAGATCGGAAGCACATTTTCATAGGGAGTCATAGCCGCAAAAGCCATCCTTGAATCATTGATCAGGCCGCCGGCCAGCGCTTTCATCGCGATGAATCCCATGTTGTGATCGGCGCACCTCTTGGTCAGCGCGATCTCACGTTCTCCGGACAGGTAACTGAAAGGAAACTGAAGTGTCTCATAAAGTCCGGAATCCACGGCTTCCTCGGCCACACCGATCTTGTGAGCCGTGATGCCTATGTGCCTTACCATGCCCTGACGCTTGAAATCCTCCATGAGTTCATACATCCCGGTACCGTCGTCCGGCTTAAAAACCTGCCCTGCGCAGTGAAACTGGTATATATCCACATGATCGGTCTTTAAGTTCTTAAGAGATGTTTCCATATGCTGCTTCATCTCTTCGGTATTTTTCGCCCCGGTCTTGGTCGCGATGAAGATCTTATCCCGCACGTCAGACAGTGCGTAGCCTATCTTTTCCTCGCTGTCAGAGTACGCTCGCGCCGTATCGAAAAAGGTCATGCCGCCTTCGTACGCTTTCCTTAAGATCGCAGCAGCGGTCTCAAGATCGTCTCTCTGAATGGGAAGTGCGCCGAACGCATTCTGAGGAGTTGTAATGCCGGTGGAGCCCAGAGTTATCTGTTTTACTTTCATTTCAATACCTCCTGACAATATTCAAGTGCTCTTGAAATCACCGTGTCCATATCATAATATCTGTACTCTCCAAGCCGGCCTCCGATATGTACTTTGGTGTCCGAATCAGCCTTTTCGCGGTATTTTGCATACAGGGCCGAGTTCTTCTCATCGTTGACGGGATAGTAGGATTCCTCTCCCGGTTCCCATTTATGGCTGTATTCGCGGCTGATGATCGTGACGGGTATCTCGCGCCCGGCCTCATCCAGCCCGAACTCGAACCATTTGTGTTCTATTATCCTGGTAAAAGGCGTATCCGCATCGGTGTAGTTGACCACTGCGTTACCCTGGAAATTAGGCTTATCAAGTTTCTCCGTATCAAATCTGACGGATCTGTACTCAAGCGTACCAAGCTCATATCCGTAAAAAGCATCGATCGGCCCGGTGTAGATCACTTTTTCCGCAATTTCGTTAAGCGATGCGCGGTTAGCGGGATCGAGGTAATCAGTACTTAGCCTGACCTCAATCCCTTCCAGAAGATTTTCGAAAATCTGTGTATATCCGCCCGTAGGGATACCCTGAAAAAGTGCGTTGAAGTAGTTGTTGTCGTAGGTCAGCCTGACGGGCAGCCTGCGTATGATAAATGCAGGAAGTTCAGTACAGGGACGCCCCCACTGCTTCATCGTGTAGTCTTTGATCAGTTTTTCGTAGATATCCGTTCCGACCAGGGAAATAGCCTGTTCTTCGAGATTCTCAGGCTCAAATTCCGATACCGGGACGCCCTTCTTAGCGGCAGCCTGCTCAATGTATTCGCGCTTCTGCTCATCTATGCGCTCGCGGGCTTCATCGGGCGTGATGACTCCCCACATGCGGTTGAATGTGTACATATTGAAGGGAAGGGAATACATCTCGCCGTGATAATTGGCCACGGGCGAGTTGGTATACCTGTTGAAGGTTGCGAATTGGTTTACATAATCCCATACCATTTTATCATTTGTATGGAAAATATGCGCTCCGTACTTATGGACATTAATGCCGTCCGTACGCTCGGTATAGGCATTTCCGCCGATATGGGATCTCTTATCGACTACGAGCACAGATTTGCCTGCTTTATGAAGTTCGTGGGCGCATACGGCGCCGTAGAATCCGGCACCGACTATCAGATAATCGTACATTTTGTCCTCATTTCCGGCTTCCGGTCAGCCTTACCATCAAAGTATCGAGAGAGATCTGGTCGCTCATACGGCCGGTCTTTACGGCCATGTCCGCATCAGCACAGAGATTTACCGCATTTTTCAGCTCATTAAGCGAATAGCCGCCGGTCTGTCTCTTGTATTTTTTCATCGTGAATTCGGGCTTTCCGACTTTCTTGCAGATCACTCCATCAGCCTGCCCGCGCATCTCCAGATCCTTGATCTTAAGAAGAGTATCGAAATGCCTCGTGATCAGAACCAGGATCTTGATAGGAGCTTCTTTGAGGCCTATCAGATCATAATAGAGCGCCAGCGCATGTTCCCTGTTCCCCAGGGCTATAGAATCGCACATGTCGAAGACACGGTCTTCCAGTCTGCGTGTGCATATCGCATCTATGTCATCATGGCTGACAGAGCCCTTTTCCAGGCAATATGCGGAAAGTTTCTCGCATTCGTTGGAAAGCGCGAGCATATCCGTGCCGGCCACGCTCACCATATATGCGGCATCATTTGAAGATATCGGTGTTCCGAGCTTTTTAAGCCGCGAAGTGAGCCATATGGCGATAGTCTGCTCGGTCTGTTCCGGGAATTCGGATATGAGCCCGCATTTGGCCACGGTCTTATACAGTTTCAGACGCTTGTCTGCCTTTTTTTCACAAAAAACGATGCTGGTGGACTCACATACTCCCCGGTCGATGTATTCGTCGATCTCAGGGCAGCTGTCCACAAACCAGTCCGTGTCCTCGACCAGGATCACGCGGCGCTCAGCCATAAAGGGAAGCGTCTCTGCCAGGTCTATGATCCGCTCGGGATCGGTGTCGTGACCAATGAAGCGGTCAAAAGCAAGCGAGCCCTTAACGGCGCCCATGGCTTCGCACAGGCTGTCGCGAAACTGCAGGCGTAAATAGTCCTCAGCCCCGTACAGAAGATGTACCGGGCTGAAAGTCTTGTCTTGTATAACCTTATTGAGGATCTTTATGTCTTTTTGGGGATCTTCTTTTTTTCTGCCGTAAAAAGCGCCGTCACTCACGTATTAAAAACCTCTTTGATGCTGTCATAGTGGAGGAAGACTCCGTCCGCGCCGAGTTCCGCGATATCAGATGCCTTTGCGAGCATGTAGCCGTCAGCCTCTTCACGCTGTATCTGAACCTGATCGTCATCAAAGTCCATCACGAAGCGGTATACATCCACGAAATAATTATCGCCCTCTTCCGGGTTGTCGCGCTTATATGAGAACATGTATCCGCCCTCAGCGCCGCTTACATCAAGTCCGGTCTCCTCACGGATCTCTCTTACGACGGCGTCATAGGATTTCTCGCCTGCCATCGCAGCGCCTCCCGATACCTCCCACCATCCGGGAGCCCAGGACTTGCTCATCACGCGCCTGGTGACCAGGAATTCGCCCGTCGGCTTCATCACGACACCGAGAACGGTCAGGTGATAGTCGCCTTCCTTCATCGTGAAGTCGTTTCTCTTCATCGTGCGTCCGGTAGGTTCCTTGTTCGCATCGTATATATCCCAGAGTTCGTCGGCCTTCTCAGCCTTATTCTCCTCTACATCATCGGTGCCAGGCACCGTTTCAACCTCTTCCGTGGTGCCAGGCACCGTCTCGGCTGCCGGCTCCGCAGAAGCGTTTGCCGCCACTTTAGCCTCTTTAGCTGCAGCGAGTTCGGCTGCATTCACTGCCGGAGCCAGATCCGCTGCATCGGGCACCTCGCCCATATACGAGATCACGCGGTTTCTTCCGCTCTCCTTGGCGAAATATAACAGTTCGTCGGCTGCGGTGATCTCCGCATCGGCGCTTCTTTCAGGATCACCCTCGACTATGCCGTAACTCATCGTGAAACGGATCGTCTGCGCCCCGAATTCTACGCTTGATGCACGGATCTCGCGAAGAATGTTCCACATATGCTCCTTCGCCTCTTCGAGTTTCATATCTTCTATTATGAACAGGAATTCCTCGCCGCCCCATCTGATCGCCGTGCCTTTGCCGGCCATCCGGTCGCTCAGTATCCTTGCGACCTCCTTGAGCACGGCATCACCTGCATCATGGCCGTATGTATCGTTGACCTTTTTGAAAAAGTCGATATCGCCCATCGCTATGCAGTAGGTCTGTCCGTATTTATCGGCCGCGCGCCTGATCTGCTCGATCTTCTGGTTTCCGCTACGCCTGTTATTTAAATTCGTGAGCGGGTCTTTTTCCACTAATTTCTTAAGGGCGCCCCGCACGAAAAGTGCGCAACGGCCCATATCTCCGACCTCATCCTCACGGTTTAGTACGCTCTGATCAAGATTACCGTCCAGCCGTCCGCTGGCCATCGATCCCATGAAATCCTTGAGCTTATCCAAATGCTCCACGAGCTTCGATGTGTAACCCGTCATCCAAAGAGCCGCGAACAGGCCTGCTATGACGATGATCGCACCGTATACGGCCGACAGCCTGTATACATACCCAAGCGTCTCACTGAAGGGCCGTCCGACACCTATCATGCCGATGCATGTCCCGTCGGATGTGAAGATCGGCGTATACTGCACGCAGTATCTGACCTTCTCTATCGTCACATCATTGAAAAAGCACTCTTTTCCGCCGATCAGGACCTCCGAAGAGATCTTGTTGTTGGCTATCGTACCCGTCACGGGCTTCCCGCTGCTGTCATTTATCGTGGAGATCATGCGGGTATCATAGAAGAAAAGCGAGATCTCGGTGCCGGTCTCTCTGGCCACATGCTCAACGAACGATGTGTCCTCTGAGATCACCTCGTCGCCTTTCTTAAGATATGCGCGTTCCTGGGCCTCATCGATCAGCAGGTTATATTCGCCGGGATACATGTCATCAAAGTAGGTAAGTATCATCATCGACACATGCGTAAGATCCCCCTGCATCTCCTTCTGGAGAGCGCGCGTATATATGGCGATGCTCGCACACAAAAAGACGATCCCGAGTACGATTATCGTAAGGATTGTCCTTAACAGAAACGCCTTTTTCAGGCCGCCCTCGCCTTTGAGCTCTACTTCGTCGATTGTGGTCGGCATTACGGTCGATCTGGGTTTTTCTTTCATAGTCTGCCTCCGATGTGCATATATATACTATGATACCACTATCAGGGTATCTGTGGTATACTTGTGCATGGCTATGAAAAAACTAAAATCTCACTCACAATCACATAAACGCGTACTTGGCGTGGTCGGGGTTATCTGTATGCTTGCCCTGCTCTGCCAGGGCTGCACCGAAAAGACCGTCCCGCTCGCATCGGCATTAAGCATGGATTCGGAAGGAAACACAGGCCTCGGCATCCACGCCGGCTCCACATACGATGAATGGGCCACCGCTTACGGTTCATACGAAGTGCAGGTTGCGGACGGCGAGAACTATGTCCCCTACACAGTCGATATTCCCGAAGAAAGAAAAGAAAATTCCGAGGATGCCGAACCTATCCCTCATGACGGCAGGTTCATGATCGCTGCCTTTTACATCGACGATGTACCCACCAGCGTGAAGGATATCGCTGCAGCAGAAGGCGTGAGCACCGAAGAACTGGCCGACCACCTTGCATCACCCGAATACCTGGCTGATCACACCGTGGTCTTCAGATACATGATATTCATAATACAGGACGATGTCGTAAACAATATCGCCTGTGATTATCTGGATTACAACGCAGAATTATAAAAACATGGATAGAGTCCTATCTCATCCATGAAGACAGGAGGAACTATCATGTGGGCATATGAAAGCGTATTCTATCAGATCTATCCGTTAGGCTTCTGCGGAGCCCCCTTTGAAAACGACGGCATCTGTGAGCACCGCATACTGAAGGTCCTTGACTGGATCCCTCATATGAAAAAGCTCGGCATCAATGCCATCTACTTTTCCCCGATATTCGAATCCGATACCCACGGCTACAATACAAGAGACTATACGAAGCTCGATACCAGACTCGGCACTAATGATGATTTCAAAAAAGTCTGCGACGCGCTTCACGCTGAAGGCATCCGCATAGTCTTAGACGGCGTGTTCAACCATGTCGGCCGCGGATTTTGGGCATTTCAGGATGTCCTGAAAAACAGGGAAAACTCCCCCTACAGATGGTGGTTTGCCAATATCAGTTTCGAAGGCAATTCGAATTATAACGACGGCCTCTGGTACGAAGGCTGGGAAGGAAACTACGACCTGGTCAAGTTAAACCTCGGAAACGAAGATGTTGTGCAGCATATCTTCTCAGCCGTAAAAGGATGGGTAGATGAATTCGATATCGATGGCCTGCGGCTCGACGTGGCTTACTGCCTGCCCGACGAATTCTGCAGACGCCTGCGCGGCTACTGTGACACCCTCAAAGAGGATTTCTTCATCCTCGGTGAAGTGCTCCACGGCGAATACGGACGCATGCTCGAAGCCAAGAATATCCACTCCGTGACCAACTACCAGTGCTATAAAGGCCTGCACTCCGCCTTTAACTCAATGAACATGTTCGAGATCATCCACTCTCTCGCCCGTCTCTTTGGGCCCGAGGACTGGACGGTCGCACGCGGCAGACACCTCTTAAGCTTCATCGACAATCACGATGTCTCCAGAGCCGCTTCTATAATCAATAATCCCGCGCATCTGCCGCTGACCTACGCCATGATCTACGGAATGCCGGGAATTCCGTGCGTATATTACGGAAGCGAGTGGGGAGAAAAAGCCGATAAGTCCCAGGGCGATCCCGCCCTGCGCGTAAGCTTCGATGCGCCTCAGTGGAATGAGCTCACCGATTTCATCGCGAAGCTCTCGGAAGAAAAAAAAGGATCCGAAGCCTTAAACTACGGTGGCTTCAGATCCGTTGTCCTTACCAATAAACAGTGCATCTTCGAAAGAAAGTCGGAGAACGAGCGCGTTCTCGTAGCGATAAACGCCGATTCGGAAGCCTACACGGCTCACTTTGATGCGGGCTGCGGCCAGGCCGTCGACCTCATAACCGGCGAGACCCACGATTTCGGAGGCGGCTCGCTCATGGAGCCCTATTCAGCTCACTTCTGGAAATGTGAGCGATAGTAAAGCGGGCGCGCATATGTGCGCCCGATGTTACTTCGCCTGTTTGTATACGGGATCGGCGGGGTAACCGCCCTTGAGTTTCTGCATGCCGCGCTGGATCGCGTCCTTGGACGATTTCCAGTCGGCATCTTTGTTCCGATAGTCGAATTTCTCGACCATCCAGGCCACATCGTCGCTGATGCGGTCCATGTTCTCCTCCATGAGTTTGAACATCGCGGCGAAGAATTCTTTTTTCTCGGAATCCTTGAGGTGGAGTTCTGCGTATTCGCAGAGGTCTCCGAAATGAGTCAGGCAGAAGCCCTTGGATGATAAGATGCGGTTACGGAAGTCCGAGTCCTTATCGTACATGGTCAGGAAAGTATCCAGATATCTGTCGTATTCGTTCGCGAAGTGGTTGCAGATATAGCAGCTCTTTTCCCTGCCCTCGATCCAGGCGCTGACCGAATTGGTCTTGCCGCTTCCGCCCCTCAATCTATCCTTTAAGGAGATCTTCGAAGGACCATAGGATGCAAACTCCTTCTTCATCTCGCCTATCGTGCGCATATAGTGGGTCTTCAGGATCCATGCGTTGCCCAGGGTGTTGCCGTAGTCAAACATCTTCTTAAAATGCGTGCGGCAAAAGCCCGCGCGGTCGGTCATGTCACGGATATCGGCCTCCATATATGAGCTGCCGGAGCCTAAGACGAAGTCCATCAGGTCCTGCTCGATATTTCGCTCGATATAGCAGAAAGGGCACTCATCATGCGCGTTCACGGCATCGTTTAACGGTATCGTATAGAGTTTTTCTTTTGACATATCGTCCCCCCAAGGCGGCATCAGGCGCCGTCATAATTTTTCCTAAATTATATGTTCAAAGATTGGTACTATTCACAAAATTTATTCTAATTGTACTCCTATAATAATATCTCCACAACATATAGTATGCACCGAAAGCCTCGCCGAAATTGACTATTGAAGCGCTTTTTTCGCTATGATATAGTTGAAAATGACCGTTCGGGTCACTATAAAAAACAAGGCGATTTTCTAATGAACGAAAAGTTTTTTGATCTGAAAAAAGAGAAGCAGGACCGCATCATAAACGCAGCCCTGAAGGTATTCGCGGAGAACGGATACCGCCACTGCTCAACCGATGATATCGTGCACGAAGCAGGCATCAGCAAGGGTCTTTTATTCCACTATTTCGGTTCCAAGATGAACCTCTATGAATTCCTCTATGATTACTGTGTCAAGTTCCTGAGCATGGAGCTCAAGGGCAGTATCAGTTCGGATGAAAAAGACTATTTTAACATTATGCAGAATGCCGAGACAGCCAAGAGAAATGTTCTTCGCAGCTACCCTCACATGCAGGCTTTCATCGACCGCAGCATGTCCGAGGATGATGAGGATGCGATAGACAACACCTCCAACCTCAGGGAAGAGCTTCAGTCCATATACGACGGACTGCTCGGGCGGGTGGATTCATCCAGCTTCCGCAAGGAGGCCGATCCGGCTCAGGTGCACACGATGCTTCAGGCTACGCTGAGCACCATCATGAGGGACCAGCTTCAATCGACCGCTTTCAATCCTGATCACTATTATGACGAAGGAATGAAATATATTAATATGCTCAGAAGCATATGTTATTAATCAACACTGATATATGAAAGGAGATCTATCATGGCAAAAGGACTGGGAAAAGTAATCCTGACAAGCAGTATACTCGCAGGAGCTGCTTTGGGCTCATATATGTTCTTCAAGAAGGAAGGACTTATCGATGAGGAAAAGACACCTGCCGAAAACGCCATCAATATCCGTAACAGAGTGACTGCGGATGCAGCAGAGTATTTTAACAGGGACCGTTCCTATGTAGATCTTAATGAGGACGGCACCGAGAAGGCTGCCGAGGTTTCACCGGATAACATAGTTAAGCACGCAGCAGACAGCATTACCGCCGCTAAGGATAAGGTTGTCGAGAGCGTTAAGAACGTGACCGGAAGCATGGCAGAAGGCCTGGAAAAGGCAGCCGAGAATACCGAGAAGGCTTTTGAAAAGGCAAAAGAAGCCGCAGCAGATGCTGTAGAAGATGTAGCTGAAGCCGCTGAAGAAAAAGCTGAGGAAATAAAAGAAGCAGCTGAGGAAAAAGCCGAGGAAGTTAAAGAAGCCGCAGAAGACTTCACACCCGGGATCCAAGCCGACAAAATAGCTGCCGACAGCAAAGCCATCGGCAGCAAAGTAAGCGAAGAATTCTTTAATGATGAGGCTTAAGCAGATCTTTATGCCCGTCCCTTTGCTTTAAGGATCGCATCTTTAAGATCCAGAGCCTTATCCTTCATACGAGAAGATATATTTCTGTTAGTTAGCAGGCTGCCGACGAGTTTGGCAGCCTGATCGTATTTCTCGAAGTCTACTGACAAAGCTGCGATCAGATAATCGAGAGTCATCTCATCCATGCCGCATATCGGTGGGGTTTCAGTAGCACGTGCCGAAACAAAGCCCTCGAGCGCACTTTCGAGGAAATCTCTCTCCATCGTTTTGGTCCGCTCATACTCCTCTTTATAGTCAGCATCAGCCGGATCCAAGTTCTCCGCGCGGCTGCGAAGCGTCCATCCGGCTCTTAAGCAGATATAGGCCTTTTCTGCAGGTTTTGCCTGCTTGACCATGGCATTGGCCAGAGCCATCTGATATCTTTCCAGCGCCTCATCATAAGAATACGTGT
Source organism: Lachnospiraceae bacterium (assembly GCA_017620155.1). Lineage (GTDB taxonomy): Bacteria > Bacillota > Clostridia > Lachnospirales > Lachnospiraceae > XBB2008. The sequence continues at coordinate 32,091 of JAFZQY010000075.1, forward strand.
CTCCGGTGTACTTTTTCGATACGAAGTTGACCGATATTCCTTCTTTGATCTTCTTGCGCTGGGTTTCGGTAATTCCCTGCCAGTATCTGGTGATCGCCGCGCATCCGCATATCGGACACATCACCACATCATATTTCAGTGGCTCGATATGCTCATATCTGGGTCTTAAATCCCTGTCGGTACCCACGAGTCTTGCCTTGCTCGCCTTAACTGTCAGAGCCTTGAACTCCTTTTCGCAGACCGGGCAGGTATAGCTCTTTTCAAAAACATAATCCGATTCTTTTATTTCGGGAGCGGCCGGTTTAGCAGGAGCTTCAGGCACCTCTTCCGGTATCTCCTCTTCTTCTTTTTCTTTGGCCGGGGGCGCATAGAGATCCATGTCTTCCAGATTGCCAAGTCCCAGGCCGTTTAATCCTGACAATAACCCCATATCAATATCTCCTGTTATTAATCCTTCTTAGGCAAAACAAATGAGCTCTTGAGCGATACGATCCTGTTAAATACGGGAGCACCCGGCTTGGAATCCTTGTAATCCACGGTGAAAAATCCCTGTCTTACGAACTGGAAGCTCTCATATGCTTTTGCATCCTTGAGCGAAGGCTCAACATAGCAGTTATCGAGAGTGGTCAGTGAATTGGGATTCAGGTTCAGACTTCCGTCCTCGTTGTATACGCCCTTCTCCTCATCGATGATGTTCTCATACAGGCGGACCGTGCATTTAAGTGCCGTAGGGGCATTGACCCAGTGGATGGTTCCCTTGACTTTGCGTCCGTCGGGCGAGTTTCCGCCCCTTGACTCGGGATCGTATGTGCAGTGGATCACGGTCACATTGCCGTCAGCATCTTTTTCAAAAGAATTACAGGTCACGAAATACGCGTTCATCAGGCGTACTTCGTTGCCGGGGAACAGACGGAAGTATTTCTTCGGAGGTTCCTCCATGAAATCTTCCCTGTCGATATACAGTTCGCGGCTGAAAGGCACCTTACGCATGCCGAGGCTCTCGTTCTCGAGGTTGTTCTGAACCTCAAGTTCCTCGGTCACGCCTTCGGGATAGTTGTCGATGATCAGCTTGACGGGATCAAGGACTGCCATCACACGGGGCCTCTTGGTCTTTAAGTCCTCACGGATGCAATACTCGAGCATCGAATACTCGGCGGAAGCATTGGCCTTGGATACGCCGCAGAGCTCCACGAACATCTGGATGGACTCGGGCGTAAAACCGCGGCGGCGAAGTGCCGCTATCGATACGAGCCTGGGATCATCCCAGCCGTCTACGATGCCGTCCTCAACGAGCTTCTTGATATATCTCTTACCCGTAACGACGTTGGTCAGATACATCTTGGCAAACTCGGTCTGCTTGGGTGCTTCGTTCGGGGCATTCTTGTATCCGGACTCAATCAGAACCCAGTCATAAAGCGGTCTGTGGTCCTCGAACTCGAGAGTACATATCGAATTGGTGATACCCTCGATCGCATCCTCGATCGGATGAGCATAGTCATACATCGGATAGATGCACCACTTGTCTCCGGTATTGTGGTGAGTCATGTGTGCAACGCGGTAGATGATCGGGTCGCGCATGTTGATATTGGCAGCGGCCATATCGATCTTCGCACGAAGAGTCTTCTCTCCGTCCGCATACTCTCCGTTCTTCATCTTCTCAAAAAGCTCGAGGTTCTCTTCTACGCTCCTGTTTCTCGAAGGATCGTCCTTGCCGGGCTCTGTAAGGGTACCTCTGTACTCCCTGATCTCGTCCGCGGTCAAGTCCGATACGTAAGCCTTGCCCTTTTTGATCAGGGTCACGGCACCTTCATACATCTTGTCGAAGTAATCCGATGCAAAGAAAAGTCTGTCTTCAAAATCGGCTCCGAGCCACTGTACATCAGCCTTGATGGACTCAACGAACTCGGTCTTCTCCTTGGTGGGGTTCGTATCATCGAAACGAAGATTGAACTTCCCGCCGTATTCTTTGGCCAGGCCGTAGTTTAACAGTATGCTCTTCGCATGTCCTATATGAAGATAGCCGTTGGGTTCGGGCGGAAAACGCGTATTTACTGTATCGTATACGCCTTCCTTTAAGTCCTCATCTATCATTCGCTGTATGAAATTGCGCGAATCGGACTGCTCTTTTACCTCTTCGGTCATGTTCTCGGGATTGATCTCACTCATCTTGTTTTCGCTCCATTAATCATCAATGATGGAAAAGCCTGATGCCGGTGAAGCACATCACCATGTCATACTTATCGGCTGTCTCGATCACATTATCATCCCTGACGGAACCGCCGGGCTGTGCTATATATTTTACCCCACTCTTGTGAGCTCTTTCAACATTATCGCCGAACGGGAAAAAGGCATCCGAGCCGAGCGTCACATCGGTCATGCCGTCGAGCCATGCGCGCTTTTCCTCGCGCGTGAAGACCTCGGGACGGACCTTGAAAGTCTTCTGCCATACATCGTCGCCGATAACATCCATGTACTCCTCGCCGATATAGAGATCTATCGCATTGTCCCTGTCGGCTCTTCCTATGGAATCAACGAACTGAAGTCCGAGGACCTGGGGCGACTGTCTCAAATACCAGTTGTCGGCCTTGCTGCCTGCCAGGCGCGTACAATGGATCCTCGACTGCTGGCCTGCGCCTATGCCTATCGCCTGACCGTCCTTCACATAGCATACGGAATTGGACTGCGTATACTTAAGCGTGATCATCGCGATCGCCATGTCGATGCGGGCCTGCTCCGTGATCTCTTTATTCTTCGTAACTATATTGGAGAAAAGTGCGTCGTCGATCTTAAGCTCGTTCCTGCCCTGCTCGAAGGTAACGCCGTAAACCTGCTTGCGCTCTATGGGCGCAGGCGTATAGTTCTCATCGATCTGAAGCACGCAGTAGTTACCTTTCTTCTTGGCAGAAAGGATCTTCAGTGCCTCTTCATCATATCCGGGAGCGATCACGCCGTCTGAAACCTCGGGCTTAATAAGCATCGCGGTAGATGCATCGCATACATCGGACAGCGAAATGAAATCTCCGAATGAGCTCATGCGGTCAGCGCCTCTGGCTCTCGCATATGCACACGCGAGCGGACTAAGCTTAGCATCATCGGCTACCCAGTAGATCTTCTTTTCGACATCACTGAGGGGCTGGCCAACAGCAGCACCTGCGGGCGATACATGCTTAAAGCTCGTCGCTGCGGGAAGTCCGGTCGCGATCTTAAGTTCCTTAACCAGCTGGAATCCGTTCAGTGCATCAAGCAGGTTGATGTAGCCGGGTCTGCCGTTAAGCACGGTTATCGGAAGGTCAGAGCCGTCCTCCATGTAGACCCTCGAGGGCTTCTGATTCGGATTACAGCCGTATTTCAACTCTAATTCTTGCATTTTAACTCCTTAAAAAATCAATTATTTATGTCTGTTTACTATTCTGGTCTCGTAAGTCCCGTCGGCGATCTTGATATAGCGGACGAACAGCGATACCTTATTATCTTCGTTCAGGGCGCCCCACAGTTTCTCGGTGAGGGCGTCAATATCGTCAGAGATCTCTACGCGGACAGGCTCGCCTTCAAAACTCGGAAGCGGATCGCCGTCTCCGATGTATGTGTGGATGATGCGGCCTTCGCCTGCTATCGGGTTCTCGTATGCGTATGTGTATCTGTCGCACCCGGAAGCATCTCCGTTACTCTTAAGGATGGACATCGCATAGTTATAATTTCCGTCATTCACATCGATCACGCCGGATATACGGGGTGTGTAATTCGGAGCATCGGGCTCGTACTCGCGCTCGCGAAGGCTCTGCTCGAATGTGAGGCCGTCAGCCAGTCCGTCGAAGACCGTATCTGTCTGGTCACCGTTGGTAACGATGGTGTATTTGCCGTACACGCGAACGGGTGCGTAGATGATGAGGCTGGGATCCGATAAGAGCGCGGGATCAAATGCCTCCGTACGTATTCCCATTCCGTCTTCTATGAAGATGCGGTTGCGGCTGTTGGTGCTTCTGCCCATGATAAAGTAAGCAGTTACTGCATAGGCGCCGTCAGCACTTCTTCCGATCAGGATGCCGCGTCCGGGATAGGCGTTTGAGTTCAGATAGTCGAATACATTTGCTTTTTTCATTATAAGTATTTCTCCTCAAATAATTTCTGCGGAAGAGGTCTGTCGAAGTAGAAGCCCTGGACCATGCGCACATCCATGTCGGACAGCACATTAAACTGCTCCACGGTCTCGATTCCCTCCACGCATATGCTCATGTCTATCATGCTGGCGAGCTGAGCTATATATCTTACGAATGCCTGTGAATATGCATCACGAGCCAGTTCGCGCACGAAGGACTGATCAACTTTGATCACATCGATGGGAAGCTCCCTGATGTGGTTGAGTGATGAATAGCCGGTACCGAAATCGTCCAGCGCGATCCTGCAGCCGAGTCCTTTGATGGCGGCAAGGACCTCTTTCATCTTGTTCATATCGTTGATGGCCAGGTTCTCGGTAACCTCCAGCGTCAGGTTGTGGGGATTGATGCCGGTATCGTCCAGAGTAGTCTTTACGACCTGGACTATATCGGGCTGGATCAGCTGAACCACCGACAGATTGACATTTACTTTGTAATTCGGATGGCCGTGATCATTCCAGTATTTACAGGTCTCACATGCTTTTCTTAAGACATGCGCACCGATCGGGATGATGAGCCCTAAGTATTCCGCAAAAGGAATGAAATCGGCCGGCGACATGAATCCGAGTCCGGGCGAATCCCACCTGACGAGTGCCTCAGCGCCTACGCAGGGCGATCCGTCCATCCGGATATCCATGATGGGCTGATAATATACGAGGAATTCTTCATAGCCGTTCTTGCCGGCTTCCCTCATGTATTTTTCCATGTCGAGACGCTTGCTGGACTGGCTGTCCATATCGCTGTTGTATACAGCGACCTTGTTCTTGCCGCCCTTCTTGGCCTCGTACATCGTGATGTCGGCTTTTTTGATCAGCTCCTGGATCTGAGTACCCTCCTCGGGGAAGGATACGACACCCATACTCATCGTACAGTAGTAATCGGCATCCTTGAGGAACCACGGTCTGTTGAATATCGCTTTGATATCCGTAACGATACGGTCAAGCTCGTGATATGAATAAGGCGGAATGATGATGACGAACTCGTCGCCGCCCATTCGGTAGCAGGTCTCCTCCACGCCGGGTACGCGCGCGAAACTGTGCGCTATGGCCTGCAGGAGCACATCGCCGTACTGGTGTCCAAGTCCGTCGTTGATATGCTTGAAATCATCCAGGTCGAGATAGAGGATCGCGCCGTGCGTTCCGTCCGAAACGGCACTGTCCACGAACTTCGCCAGGTCTCTTTCGCAGCACATGCGGTTATAGAGTCCGGTCAGGAAGTCGGTATAAGCAAGCTGCTCTATCTTCTTCTGGTTTTTCTTTTTCTCGGTGATATCGAGGATTGCGCACATAAGTGAAGGGGACTGGCCCATCCATATAATGTGCGAATAGTAGAGTTCATAATATTCGTCGCGCTGGGGATTGTAGATCTCAATGCAGCCCGAATCGCTGCCCTCGGGGATCTGGGATTCAAAAATGCGCTCTAAGGGCCTATCCTCGGTCCTGTCATACTTCACCTCTGAAGTAAAGTTCGCGATCATGGTCTTGTTGGTGAACTGCAAAATTCCTGTCTTGATCTCGCGGACATAGATCGATGTTCCGACATTATCAAGAGAAGCGCGCACGCTCTCAAAAGAGCCTGCGATGTTGATCTCATATCTCCTGCGCTCGATGATGGATTCCAGGATCCTGGTCGCATCGGTTAAGAAGCCTATCTCATCCACGGTCCAGTATCTGTCACTCGAGCTCTCATCATAGCAGGCGTACATATATGCAGGGCGGTCGGAGGACTTGATGGGAACGATGACCATGGCATTGATGCCGAGAGCCTCCATTTCGTGAACCCATTCGGCGCTGATAACGCCGGAGCCCGTTGAAACGGCCTGAACTTTGGAACCTGCCAGGAAAGAATATCTGGGAAGATCCCGGCTCCTGTCAAACCTCGGAACCACGCCGGGAGCATACCACTCGGCCATGATATCCATCAGACCTTTGTCGTGGATGTTCGTGATATAGATATGCGCGCTGCTCAAGCCTAAGTACTCGCCGACGATCTTAAGCGCGCTCACAGCGAGGGACTCAACTATCTCATCGCGGTCCATGAGCTGGACGATCGCTGTCATGACCTCGCTTCGTCTCAGGGCCTCGCTGAGTTCTGCTTCGGAATATTTGTTGCGGCGGTTCTGCGCCTCCGCATTTACGGCAGAAAGCCTGATGGTCGTCTGATACAGACAGGTCTCACGGATCAGATCCAGTGAATCCTGCAGTTTATCGTAAGTGATGACTCTGGAAAAACCTGTGACGGGCTCTTTTACATAATTGGGGGAAGTCTCATAATCCGAGATGACTCCGATTACTACCCATGTAAGAAGCGACTGGCCGTTCACGCGTACCGTGGTAAGCCCGAACTTGACGTTCGGGATATCGGTGTCCTCGATGACCTGGTCTTCCAAGCTGCTCTGCGTAAGTCTGTAGAATATATCCGCAACCCTGTCGGGAGAAATGAACTCCATCAGGCGCTCGACTTCCGTCTTGGGTCCGCTGGCATCCGTTACCGGAACACCCGCAGAATCAAGACAGTAAGCATATAAGCCTACTGCCCTGGAGAAGCTGTCCTGGAGCTGTGCGATATATTCGATATCGATTATACTGTCTCTGCCTCTGTTGATCTGCATAGTGATTAAGTCTAAAAAGTCTTTCTGAAATATAGCGGGATCACTCTACGGAATAGTTCGGTGCTTCCTTTGTGATATGTATGTCGTGAGGGTGGCTCTCCTTCAGGGATGCAGCGGAGATCTTGATGAATCTGCCGGTCTCCTGAAGATCGGTGATCGTAGCCGCGCCGCAGTAACCCATACCGGATCTGATACCGCCTACGAGCTGGAATACCGTATCCTCCACGGAACCCTTGAAAGGAACACGTCCTTCAACGCCTTCGGGAACGAGCTTCTTGGCATCCTGCTGGAAGTAGCGGTCCTTGCTGCCGTTCTCCATGGCGGAGATGGAGCCCATGCCTCTGTATACTTTGTATTTACGGCCCTGATAAAGTTCGGTCATTCCGGGGCTCTCCTCGCATCCTGCGAACATCGAACCCATCATGCAGACATTGCCGCCTGCCGCAATGGCCTTGGTCATATCTCCCGAATACTTGATACCGCCGTCGGCGATGATCGGGATGTCGTAAGTCTTGGCCACTGCGTAGCAATCCATGATAGCCGTGATCTGAGGAACGCCGATACCTGCTACGACTCTGGTCGTACAGATGGAACCGGGGCCTATGCCGACCTTGACTGCGTCAGCGCCTGCCTCGATAAGTGCTTTGGTCGCATCGCCCGTAGCCACGTTACCTGCGATGACATCGAGATCGGGGAATTCTTTTTTGATCATGCGCAGACAGTTTAATACGTTCTCGGAATGTCCGTGTGCGGAATCAAGTACGACCACATCCACATTGGCGTCTACGAGAGCGCCTACTCTGTCGAGAACATTGGCATTGATGCCTACGCCTGCTCCACACAGAAGTCTGCCCTGTGCATCTTTTGCGGAAAGGGGATACTTGATGGCTTTCTCGATATCCTTGATCGTGATAAGGCCTGTGAGATTGAAGTTGTCATCGACGATCGGGAGTTTCTCCTTGCGGGCTCTTCCGAGGATCTCCTTGGCCTCTTCGAGAGTGATGCCTTCTTTGGCTGTGATCAAGCCTTCCGAAGTCATGACTTCCTTGATCTTGCGGCTGTAATCGGTCTCGAACTTAAGATCGCGGTTGGTGATGATACCTACGAGCTTTTTGCCTTCGGTCACCGGCACGCCGGAGATGCGGAACTTATGCATCAGGTTCTCGGCATCCTCGAGGGTATTTTCCGGAGAAAGAGAAAACGGATCCGTTATGACTCCGTTCTCCGATCTTTTGACCTTGTCCACCTCCTCGGCCTGAGCCTCGATGGACATGTTCTTATGTATGATTCCGATACCGCCCTGGCGGGCCATCGCAATAGCCATATCATGCTCGGTAACCGTATCCATACCGGCACTCATCATGGGGATATTAAGCGTGATCTTCTTCGTCAGTTTCGTCGTCAGGTCGACCTGATTAGGTATCACCTGCGAATATGCAGGCACCAACAGCACGTCGTCAAATGTAATTCCGTCTCCGATAATCTGTCCCATGTCTTCCTCCTTTTATTGAAAAAACTCCTGTATCCCCAACTGCATCTGTTCTGCTGATACTTTTCTTAATCTCTGAACGCTTTTCTGGGAGCCACGTTCATGATCGCGCGGACCATGTCCTCATTGGGCTCGAAGATCAGCACTTCGTTGCCTTCGTAATAAAGCGCGTATCTCGTGTCGGGCTGCTCGACGATCCCCGAGGAGCAGTCTCTGGGCTTAACTTCGCGCTTGCGGTAATCATCCAGATGATATGAATTCATGGGAGCCATGACCTCCATGCGGTCGATCTCGTAGGTCGCCACTCTTTTTCTGCGGCTCTGCCCCATGATCTTGTCTATGGTGATCTCTCTGTCGAGATAGAGATATTCGTACTCGATGAGAACCTGCTGAGAAACAAAATATGCTCCCACGCCGAATACGATTCCGAGGAGCATAGCTACAAAATAACCGAGTAATCCCAGGAAAACAAAAGCGACTGCGAGCATAATGAGCAGGATTTTCAAGAATTTCATAAGAGGTGAGGGCTTACGCGACACCAGACATTCTACATAAGTTTCGCTATTCATAACTGACCTTTCACGCATCATCCCGGACGGGATGCTCGAATAGATATTTCAATATATTTTACACTATTTTGCCTATGTTTAGATAGTATAAAATGGCTAAAATAATAAAATTTGAGTAAAATATACAAGGCCGGCGAAAACACTTGCGAATATAGTGGTAATATTGGACTATATTACTGCTTTGGGAGAAAAAACATGACTACGATATGGGAAGAGACAAAAAAACAGGGCTCCAAGATGAAGGGACGCCCTTTAAGCGAAAAAATCGCGTATTTCTGGGAATACTACAAGATCCACACACTGGTAGGGGCAACAGTGCTGATCCTCGTCATATCGCTCGTACACGCATGGGCGACTTCGAAGGACTACATCCTGAGCATCGTGATGGTAAACTCCATCGCGGCTCAGATAGATGATATAGACACCAACTGGATATCGGACTTAAACGAGCGCATCGAATATGACCCGAAAAAGTACGAGATATACTTAGATACGACGATGCTCTTAGGCCAGGGCAGCGAATCCGCCAACCAGGAATATGCCAATCTCCAGAAGCTGGCTGCCATGATCAGCGCACAGTCCATCGACATATTCATCGCCGATACCGAAAGTTTCGAGCGGTATGCGCAGAATGAATATATGTACGACCTGCGAAATATCTATACCGAAGAAGAACTGCAAAAATACAGCGACATCCTGTATTACACGGATGCCGCCACATTCTCTGATTACTCAAGCGATGTCGATCCGAATGCATATCCGGATCAGTCGGTCTATATAGTGGATCATCACGATCCCGATTCGATGAAAGATCCCGTCCCGATAGGTTTCTTCGCTGACGACACAACCGTCGTCGGAAGTTCCGGTGCTTACGCATACCTGAATCCCGATGACATGTTCCAGGGCCATCCCAAGGAAGGTGTGATCGGTATCATGATCAATACGCCGAGACTTGATAATGCGAAGATCGGGATCGATTATCTTACAGGAAAAGATAAACCCTGATATTCTTAACTACAGTAACTCCTTAAGGATCTTGTTTACGCTGCCGGGATCGCATTTGCCCTGCATCGCTTTCATGGTCTGTCCTACGAGGAATCCTATCGCCTTTTCCTTGCCCGCGCGGTAGTCGGCTACGGACTGGGGATTCTCGTCGATCACTTTCTGAATCGTCTCGCGAAGAGCGCCCTCATCATTCTGCATCGCAAGTCCGTGATCCTCAACGTACTTAACCGGATCGCAGTCGGACTTGAACATCTCCTCAAAGATTTCCTTTGCGACAGTAGAGTTAACGGTCTTCTTTTCCATAAGATCGATCAGAGATGCCAGGTTCTTAGGGCTGAACCGGATGTCCTCGGGGTCGAGGTCATTTTCCTTAAGGAGCCTCATGGTCTCGACCATCAGCCAGTTGGAAACCTTCTTGGCGGGTGCGCCTTCAGATACGGTCTCCTCGAAAATGTCTGCCAGATGCTTGCTCTCAGTGATCAGGAGAATATCCTTATCCGGCAGACCGAATTCTTCTTTATATCTTGCGATCTTGGCCTCACGGAACTCGGGCTCGCGGGCTCTGATCTCATCAAGGAATTCATCGGTGATGCTGATAGGCACGAGGTCGGGATCCGGGAAATAACGGTAGTCCTGAGCATCCTCTTTGCTTCTCATCGCGTAAGAACACTCCTTGTCGTCATCCCATCTTCTGGTCTCCTGGATCACAGGCTGACCTGCTTCAAGAAGATCAATCTGTCTCTCGGTCTCGCCTGCGATCGCACGCGCGATGGCCTTGAATGAATTCAGGTTCTTCATCTCGGTACGGGTACCGAACTCTGTATCACCAACCTTGCGGACTGAAAGGTTTACATCCGCACGCATTGAGCCCTCCTGGAGCTTGCAGTCGCTCGCGCCCAGGTAAGAGATCGTCATGCGCAGTTTTTCCAGATAAGCGATGACCTCTTCTGCGGAACGCATGTCAGGTTCGGATACGATCTCGATGAGCGGCACACCGGACCTGTTGTAATCGACAAGTGATGCATCCAGCCAGTCGTCGTGGATCAGTTTTCCCGCGTCCTCTTCCATATGGATCTCGTGAATGCGGACCGCCTTCTTAACACCGCTCTCGGTCTCGATGTCCACATGGCCGTTACGGCAGATGGGGAGATAGAGCTGTGAGATCTGGTAGTTCTGCGGGTTATCCGGATAAAAATAGTTCTTGCGATCGAACTTGCAGTATCTCGTGATATCACAGTTGGTCGCAAGGCCAACGGCACATGCATACTCGAGCACCTGCTTATTCAGCACGGGCAGCGAGCCGGGCATGCCGGTACATACCGGACACGTATGCGTATTGGGTTCTCCTCCGAATTCGGTGGAGCAGCCGCAGAATATCTTGGTTTTGGTGGCCAGTTCGACGTGAACTTCAAGGCCTATGACGGTTTCGTAATCTGACATATTTACTTCTCACTCTCGTATGTATATGCAGTTCTGAATAACTTATCTTCGTTGAAGCAGTCGGCGAGCAGCTGAACTCCGATGGGAAGTCCGGCGCTGTCGGTTCCGCAGGGAACGCTGATACCGGGAAGTCCGGCCAGGTTCACGGATATGGTGTAGATATC
>JAFZQY010000076.1 GCA_017620155.1 Lachnospiraceae bacterium
AGTACTGCTATTATCATAACACCAACATCGGCAAAAATGGCAAGCCACATGTTTGCGATTCCCATGGCGCCGAGGATCAGGCAGATCAGTTTGACTCCGAGCGCGAACCAGATGTTTTCATAAACTATGCGCATGCATTTGTGCGAAATGCGTATCGCGCGGCAGATTCCTAAGGGATCATCGTCCATAAGGACTATGTCGGCGGCTTCTATGGCCGCATCCGACCCAAGTGCTCCCATAGCGATTCCGACATCGGCTCTGGATAAGACGGGCGCATCGTTTATTCCGTCTCCGACAAAAGCGAGAGTGCCGTGTTTATCGTTCTCGATAAGCTCTTCAACTTTTCTTACCTTATCTTCAGGCAAAAGCTGTGAGTGAACGTCGCTTATTCCGAGTTCTTTTGCAATGATGTCAGCTGCGCGGTCGGAATCACCGGTCAGTATCGTTATGTCATTTATGCGCAGCTTCCGAAGTTCGTTGATCGCCGAAGCGGAGGTTTCTTTTAAAACGTCCTCGACTATCGCATAACCTGCATAGTTGCCGTCGACTGCCATGTGGATCTGGGAACCTGCGGTTTCCGCCTCAGTATAGGAAATCCCATATTTATCCATGAGTTTCCTGTTGCCCAGAAGGATCTCTTTTCCTTCGGCACGGGCCATCACGCCGAAGCCGCCTATCTCGGTAATGTCATCTGCGCCCTGAAGGACGTCGTTATCTTCGGAACCGGACGGAGATTGCTTAACGGCTTCTGCATAAGCCTCACGAAGGCAGATTGCGATCGGGTGCGTGGAAGTCCACTCGCTTATAGCTGCGAGTCTTAAGAATTCAGTCCTGTCCATGACGGGACTTTCTATCTTCGTGACCGTGAAGCTTCCCTTGGTGAGGGTTCCGGTCTTGTCCATGACTATGCTGTCGACTTTGGACAGCGCCTCAAGGTAGTTGGAGCCTTTGACCAGGACTCCGGCACGGGAGGCTCCGCCAATTCCTGCAAAAAATGTGAGAGGAATGCTTATTACAAGGGCGCAGGGACAACTAATGACCAGGAAAGTCAATGCTCTGTATATCCATGTATCGAAGTTAAAACCGGCATGCAGGATCAGACCGCTTATGATCGGAGGGATGATCGCGAGTGCAAGAGCTACTATGCACACAACGGGGGTATATATCCTGGCAAACCTGCTTATGAAGTTTTCCGATCTGGATTTATTTGAGCTGGAATTCTCAACAAGTTCCAGTATCTTGGATACCGTAGACTCGCCGAATTCCCTGGTCGTCTCAATTTTGACCAACGAAGTCAAATTGATGCATCCGCTTATGACTTCATCTCCGGGACCTGCTTCTCTGGGCATGCTCTCGCCCGTAAGCGCGCAGGTATTTAACGTAGTGCTTCCGGAAATGATGCGTCCGTCGATCGGGATCTTATCACCGACTCTGACAACTATGACGGATCCTGTCGGAACTTCGTCGGGATCTACGGAGACGAGCTCACCGTCCTTTTCGATAAATGCTTCGTCGGGGCGGATATCCATGAGTTCGGATATGCTCCTTCTGCTCCTGCCCACGGCGTAGCTCTGGAAGAATTCCCCTATCTGATAGAAGAGCATGACCGCTATCGCTTCAACGTAGTCGCCGCTCTTTGAATAGATGGCCAGTGCAAAAGCGCCTATGGTCGCTATCGCCATCAGGAAGTTCTCATCGAAGACCTGGCGGTTTTTGATCCCCTTGAACGCTTTTTTCAGGATGTCGTATCCGATCAGAAGATATACGGCCAGATAGAGCACGAACTTGATGATCTGTCCGGGAAGGCTTTCTCCGAACGGGATAAAGAACAGAACTATAAGCGCTATCGCGGAGATTATGATTCGTATCAGGACTTTTCGCTGTTTAGCAGTCATTTTTCATATGCCTCTCATCTTCACCGGTTACTTGCCGGTTTCGTAGATATAGATCTCACAGTCGTCTTCGACTTTCTTGCAGTTCTTGAGAACTTCTTTCATGACTGAGCCTGCATCGGCTCCCTCTTCGAACTCTACATTCATCTTAAGAGCCATGAAGTTTACCACTGCGTCTTTTACGCCGGCAGTCTTTTTGGCTGCCTGCTCCATCTTGTCGGCACATACTGCACAATCTACTTCGATCTTGTAACTCTTTTTCATCTTGCCCCTCCTCAGGTGTCTGTCTCATCACTGATCAGATCAGCGTCGTCATTGATTATTGTTTCAACATATGAACAACTATTCATATGATAATCATAATCTACCACCCGGATAATCTCGTGTCAATGCTTTTTTGAAATTCTTTTGCAGAAAAAAAGAGCGTAAGAAAAGCCCGGGCATTTAAGCCCGGGCTCATAACCTGTATCACGGATGTCGGAATGCTCCCATCATGTGGTCGAATCCCACAGAGAACCCGTAACTGCGGAGTAGGTTCCGGTTGCGGTATATGTGGATTCTCTGGCTGAATCATAGTTTGCGGTGGACTGTATCATAGCAGCAGATACGTTTACGTTTGAGGCGTAAGATCTTTTCTCTGCGAACAGGTCCTTCACTCCGCTTTTGTCTGCGGCATCGAAGGTATCCTTATTGATACTTAGCTTGCCGTCGCTTCCTATGCTTATGCCTAAACCACCAAGAGCCTTTTCGTTGGAAGCGGTAGCGGACTTGATGGATGTGAGCCTATTGGTGATGGCCTTGTCCGTCGTTGCTGCAGCCGTGTCCAGCACGGAATTGTAGTTCTTTACATATTTGTTCAGTGAATCATAGATCTTGTTGTCATCTGCATCATCCTTAAGGGATGAGAGATCCTTGATGGAGCTTTGCAGTGCATCTGCCGATGCCGCTGCCTTGTTAAATGCTTTGGCTTCGTCCGAAGCAGTGGTTGCCGGAGCTTTGTGATCGGTCAGTTTGGACAGGATTGAGGTGGAATCCGTCTTAGACGCGCTCTTTGAAGAAGAACTTTCCTCGGCTGCCGATGAATAATATGCTTTCATCAGTTTGCCATAGGATCCGCTCTTGATCGAATTGTAATCCGACAGCCAGTTCATGCCTGAAAGACTGTTGCCAGAATTCTTATTCATACTGTTGAACAGGTATGAATAATCGTTTCTTGATTGGATCGATATGCCCATAATGCTTACCTCCTTTACATCCGTGTACAAAGTATCTGCGTCATACATGACGCGGCCTTTCTGCCGCCGGCATCCTTGCCGCGTGATCGGATATATGGTGATACTATCCATAATATATATCGGAAAAAGTGTTCAGATACTTAATATATATCATATACTTTACATGCAGTAAAGATAATGCCGGGTTCCTGAAATTTTATACTTGCAAGGCCCGAAAGTGCGTGATATAATCATAAAGCTGTCGTGAGACAGCATGGGATGAGAATGATAAACCCGTAAGGGTGTGCAACTTATATTCGAAGGTGTTCCTTTTGGAACGGTTAGGAGGAGAAATGAAGGAAGGTATACATCCTGCATACTATCAGGCAACAGTGACCTGTAACTGTGGTAACACTTTTGTTACCGGTTCAACCAAAGAAAGCATACACGTGGAGGTTTGCTCCAAGTGCCATTCATTCTACACGGGACAGCAGAAGGCTGCACAGGCTAGAGGCCGTATCGATAAGTTCAACAAGAAGTACGGTATGGACGCCGAATAAGATTTCAGGATCATGGAAAGGGTTGGGGTACGCACCCCGGCCCTTTTTTTCAATAAGGTAGGTCGATATGTCTAAAAAGGGTAAAAAGCATTATTCCGGTATTGGCGGACAGGCGGTGCTCGAAGGCATCATGATGAAGAACAAGGAGCACTACTCCGTCGCTGTACGTAAGGGTGACGGCAGCATTGCCGTGGATATCGAGAATTACAGGAACCGGTTCTATGAGAAATATGTTTCAAAGATCCCGTTTGTCAGGGGAGTGTTCAGCTTCGTTGATTCACTCATTCTCGGAATGAGATCCCTTAACTTTTCCGCAGAGATATATGCCGAGGAAGAGGGCGAGACTACAGCTAAGAACGATAAGTTCATGACCACGATCGTCGGGATCATCTCGGTGGTTCTGGCTATCGGGCTTTTCATGGTGCTTCCCGTATATCTGACCGGCTTTGTGGCAGACAGGATCAGGAATGATTCGCTGATCGCGATAATCGAGGGCGGGATCAGACTTGCCATATTCCTTATCTATATAGTTGCGATCTCCCTGATGAAAGACATTCGCCGCGTATATATGTATCACGGCGCAGAGCATAAATGCATCAACTGCATCGAGCGCGGACGGCCGCTCACGGTCCACAATGTGATGCGCTCATCGCGCATGCACAGAAGATGCGGAACGAGCTTCCTGCTCTTTGTAGTTCTGGTCAGCATCATCGTGTTCTTTTTCATAAGAGTCGATAACATGGCCCTGAAGATCGTGATCAGGATCGCACTCATTCCGGTCATCGCGGGCATCTCCTATGAGCTGCTTAGGTTTGCCGGCAAATATGATAATCCGATCACTTACATCATCTCTGCTCCGGGAATGCTGCTTCAGAGACTTACGACCAGAGAGCCCGACGAGAGCATGGCTGAGGTCGCTATTTCGGCTGTTGAAGCTGTATTCGACTGGAGAGAGTTCCTGCTTGACGAGTTCGGATATGACTACACGGGCGAAGATGACGAGCCGATCAAGGATGAAGACGGCGACGGCCTGATGGACGAAGATGATGACGGTATTGTGGATAAAGACGGTGACGGTCTGATGGATGAAGACGCCGAAATCACGCTGGATGAAAATGCTGACGCTTTGACATATGAAGATGTCAACGGGGATTCTGCGGAATCGGACGAGACGGCAGGATCTGAAACCAACGAAAACTAATGAAGATTGCGGAAACACATGAGCATATAGTCACGGTGCTTGGTGACGCCGGGATAGAGGATGCCGAATCGGAAGCCCGTATCATCCTTCGAGAAAGTGCGGGACTTAGTTCCACAGACATCCATATGCGCCACGATGATGAGATTGACAGAGCTGTTTCCGAACAAATAACAGATATTATTAAACGACGCCTCATGAGAGAACCACTGCAGTATATTTACGGCAGATGGGATTTCATGGGGCTTGTTTTTTCGGTAAAACCGGGGGTCCTTATCCCCAGACCGGATACTGAGATCCTGGTAGAGACTGCGCTTCGCGAATTACATGACGGGATGAAGATATTGGATCTGTGTACGGGTACGGGATGCATCCTGATAAGCCTGCTCAAGTATTCGAATGACTGTGAGGGAGTGGGCGTCGACATCTCTCAGGAGGCTTTGGCGCTTGCAAAGCAGAACGCTGCGGAGATCCTGGGCGAGGCCGGAGCAGGTTCATTGACCGGAGTTTGGCCTGCGGATTCTGAGGCAGGCAGCTCGCGATACGCTTTTTTGCAGGGTGATCTGTATGAGGCGCTGGATGATGGGCGCTTCGACATCATCGTCTCGAACCCTCCTTACATTCCTGCGCGCGTGATAGATACGCTCGCCCCCGAAGTTAAAGACTATGAACCGCATCTTGCGCTTGACGGCGGAGATGACGGACTTGATATAATACGCCGCATAATCGACGGGTCATCAGACCATCTGGTCAGAGGCGGACTGCTTTTCCTTGAAATAGGATATGATCAGGGTGAGAGTGTGAGCGCACTCATGCGAGGTGCCGGATTTACTGATGTGGAAGTGATTCAGGACTATGCGGGACTCGACCGTGTCGTTTCGGGCCGTCTCCCGATCAAAATATGACCATTGGAAAAATCAGAATATGACTCCTCGGAAGAAGATCTCGAGTCCGATGAAGATGAGGATGCAGCCGCCGATGATGGAGGCTTTGTCCGAGAAACGTTCGCCGACCTTACGGCCTATGTGAAGCCCTACGATACAGATGCCGTAGGTTACAACAGCGATAATGAGTGACGCGACGAGCGCCATTACAAGATCGTATTCCGCAAAAGTAACGCCTACGGAAAGCGCATCTATGGATGTCGCGATTCCCTGGATTATGAGCATCCGCGTCGTCAGTACAGCAACGTTGGACTTGTTGTCGGACCCCGCTTCGGCTTGAGCGCGGACTTCTGTGTCAGCCCCGGCATCCGGCGTAGCCTCCGACTTCCTGTCTTTCACGGCTTCGACTATCATCTTGATTCCGATAAAGAGAAGCAGGATCAGCGCGATAACAGGTGTGAATTTCTCGAGTGCATTGAAATATCCGATGATGGTGTGGACCGCTATCCATCCGATCACGGGCATGATGAACTGGAAGAAAGCGTAGGTTCCTGCGATCAGGTTTCTGCGGGAATTCTTCATATCGGGTTCAACGATGCCGTTCGTTATGGATACCGAGAAGGCATCCATCGCAAGTCCCACACCGAGAAGTATGCTGTTTACAAAAAAGAGAATATCATAGTGCATTTAAGGCGTTCTCTTATTATAATCAAAGTAGCGTGTTCGCTAACATTATTGTTTTACCACGAAAGGAGCAAATGTGGAAGTAGTACTTGAACATTTGACCAAGGTTTTCCCCAGCAGGGATAAGAAGAATCCTGCGGATGTATATGCCGTAAATGATTTTGATTTTACGATACCCGACGGCAAACTGATCGGTCTGCTTGGCCCTTCAGGATGCGGCAAGTCTACAACGCTCAATCTGATCTGCGGTCTGCTTCAGCCTACGAAGGGCAGGATCCTCTTCGGAGAAAATGATGTGACCAATCTGCCGCCCGAAGCCCGCGGAGTCGGACTTGTATTCCAGAATTATGCGCTCTATCCGCATCTTACGGTCAGACAGAATATCCTGTTTCCGTTGCAGAACCTGCGCGGAGAAGAGAAACTGACCAAAGAGGTGATGAATGCCAAGGCTGAAGAAGCGGCGAAACTTGTACAGATAGACATGCTGATGGACCGCAAGCCGAAGGAACTCTCCGGCGGCCAGCAGCAGAGAGTCGCCATAGCACGTGCTCTGGTAAAAAGACCTCAGGTCTTGCTTCTTGATGAGCCCCTCTCGAACCTCGATGCCAGACTCAGGCTCCAGACCCGTGAGGAGATCAAGCGTATCCAGACCGAGACCGGTATCACCACGATATTCGTAACCCACGATCAGGAAGAGGCGATGAGCATCTCCGATCTCATCGTTGTCATGAAGGACGGTATCCTTCAGCAGATAGGACGCCCTCAGGAAGTATATGACGAGCCTGTGAACATGTTCGTTGCCAAATTCCTCGGAACTCCTCAGATCAATATGTTTGACGGTTGCGTATCAGGTGGCATGCTTTATCTTGGAGAAACACCTGTTATGAAAACGTCGGCTCCCGACGGGGAGGTGCATGTCGGCATCAGACCCGAGGGATTCGTTCTTGCAGGAGACGATGCTCCGTTGACTGCAGCTTCCGGCGAAGGCGAGACATTCGGTGACGGAACAAAACCTCTCGAGTGCGCACTCAAGGCAGTGGAAGTCAGCGGACGAGATGTCAGCATCGTATCCACGAACCCGGCATCCCAGGGTGTGAACATCAGGTCCATCATGGGAAGCGACAGAAACCTGAACTTAACCGGTGAGACCGTGAGCTTCAGGCTCAAACCGCACAAAGTATATCTGTTTGATAAGGAAACGGAAGATCGGATATATGAACAATAAGGATAGCTCATTTATAAAAAAACTGAATGAGTTTAAAGGCTGGCTTTATCTTTTGCCTGCCATCATATTCCTGGGGATATTCATGGTATATCCCCTGATCGATGTGTTCGTGTATTCCTTCGAGGAGGGATACAACTTCGCTTCGCAGTCATTCTTCGGAACGGGCATGTACAACTATTCCTATGTCCTGCACGATCCGTATTTCCTTCAGGCAGTGAAGAACACGTTCATCATCGTTATCATCACGGTGCCGCTCTCGACGATCATCGCACTGTTCATTTCGGTGCTCTTAAGCCGTATCGAGAAGCTGCGCAGTCTTTTCCAGACCATTTATTTCCTGCCTTATGTGACCAACACTCTGGCCGTTGGTCTGGTATTCATGATCCTATTCAAAAAGACCGCATACACCGACGGAATGATCAACCTGCTCATCAATGCATTCGGCGGCTCGAGCGTCGACTTTATCGACGGCCCCTACTGGGCTAAGATGACCGTCATGTGCATATATACGATATGGATAGTCATGCCGTTTAAGATACTGATACTTACCAGCGCGCTGTCATCGGTCAATCCGGACTATTACAGCGCTGCAAGGGTTGACGGTACGAGGCCGTGGAGAATATTCTACCGGATCACGCTTCCGATGATCTCTCCCATGATCTTTTACCTCGTGATCACGGGCTTCATCGGAGCCTTCAAAGCATACTCCGACGAAGTGGCGCTGTTTGGCGTTGACCTAAACTCAGCAGGAATGAACACGATCGTGGGCTATGTCTACGACATGCTCTACGGCGACAGCGGCGGATACCCGTCCTTCGCATCGGCAGCCGCGATCATACTGTTCATCATCGTATTGACTATTACGGTCATCAACCTGATGATCTCGGATAGCGACAACTAAGCTGAATCATCCGGTTTGAAAAAACAAAAAGCACGCAGGCACGCTCTCGCTGCTTTCGTCTCGCAGCGGTGCTAGGCTCGTGAAATACCTCGCCAAGCACCGGCGGACTCAAAGCACCTGCTTAGCTTATTTATTTTTCCAAACCTGAATATACGACTTGAGGACCACATATGGATTACGTACGCATAGAAAGGAATACCAAGATCAAGAAGGGCATATCGGGCACGATACGGTTCATCATCCTCGGATTATGGGCATTGATCGTTCTGTTTCCTTTTTACTGGATGATCTTAACGTCCGTGAAGAGTTACGGTTCGTACAACTCGGAGTACATTCCGAAACTCTATGTGACATCGCCGACTTTCGATAACTATGTTGATGCGTTCAGCGCCGTTCCGCTCGGCAGATATTTCCTGAATACCGCGATATTCACGGTGGTTACGACCGCGATCATGCTGGTTGTCATCACACTGGCGGCTTATGCTTTTGCAAGGCTTGAGTTCAAGGGCAGGGGATTCGTGTTCATCATATTCTTAAGTCTTATGATGATCCCCACGGAGCTTGTCGTGATCACGAACTTCGTCACGATCACCAACTGGAACATGCGCAATTCCTTCCCCGGTCTGATCCTGCCGTCGATTACTTCGGTGTTCTACATCTATCTGCTCAAGGAGAACTTCGAGCAGGTTCCCGACACGCTCTATTATGCGGCAAAAGTGGATGGAACCAGCGACTTCAAATACCTGTGCAAGGTACTGATACCGATCTCAAAACCGACACTCATCACTGTTACGATCCTTAAGGTCATCGAGTGTTGGAACTCATATGTATGGCCGAGACTGATCACCGACGACCAGGCATATTTCCTCGTGTCAAACGGCATACAGGAGATCAGGGAGAACGGCTTCGGACGTGAGAACATACCTGCGATGATGGCGGCAGTCGTTGTTATATCAGCGCCGCTTATCGTGATCTTCCTGATATTCCGCAAGCAGATCATGGCCGGAGTTCTGAGAGGAGGTACCAAGGGATGATGCCTTCTGTCAGTTCATTCATGAAAAAACCCCACGGATCAGGTCATGGCATGAAGCGCCTGGGTGCAGGCATGCTTCTGTGCGCGTGTGTACTCGCACTTACTGCCTGCCACGGTTCCAAGGACACTAAGAGTTTCTCCGTGCCCGAAACTTTTGACGAGTCGGATAACATCACCGTCACTTTCTGGGCCAAGAACGATACGAACAAGAACCAGACCGCAGTGTATGAGCGGGCTGCAAACGAGTTTGAGAAACTCTATCCCAATGTGGATGTGAACATCCGTCTCTATACGGATTACGGCAAGATATACAACGATGTCATAACCAATATCTCTACTAATACGACTCCGAACGTATGCATCACTTATCCGGATCATATTGCAACATATCTTCAGAGTGAGGACAGCGTCGTAGCTTTGGATGAGCTTATGAGCGATCCTGTTTACGGTTTGGGCGGATCGGAGGTCAGATTCGATTCTCCGAAGCAGGAGGAGATCATTCCCAAGTTCTTAGAGGAGTGTTCTTTTGCGGGACATTACTATGCGCTGCCCTATATGAGGAGTACTGAAGCGTGTTATGTAAACCGTGATTTTGTAGAGAAACTCGGATACACGCTCCCCGACGTGATGACATGGGATTTCATATGGGAAGTCAGTGAAGCTGCTACAGCCAAAGATGCTGACGGAAACTACATCGTAAACGGTCAGAAGACCATGATACCGTTCATATACAAGTCGACCGACAACATGATGATCTCAATGCTCAAGCAGCTTGACGCCGGTTACTCGACCGATATGGGCGAGATAAACATTTTCAACGATACTACCGCGGGTATCCTGAAGGAGATTGCGAGTCACGGCAAGACGGGCGCTTTTTCCACGTTCAAGATATCCAGTTATCCTGCCAATTTCTTAAATGCGGGCCAGTGCATATTCGCGATAGACTCGACTGCCGGTTCGACATGGATGGGAGCCGGGGCTCCGCTCAGTGACATAGCGGAAGAAAATAAAGTCGAGTTTGAGACGGTGGTACTTCCGATCCCTCAGTATGATACATCCGATCCGAAGATGATCTCGCAGGGGCCGTCCATCTGTATATTCAACAAAGAAGATCCGCAGGAGGTTCTTGCGTCATGGCTCTTTGCTCAGTTTTTGCTGACCAACGACATACAGATCGGTTATGCCGAGACGGAAGGTTATGTTCCCGTCACATCCAAAGCACGGGAGACCGAAGAGTACCGTGAATACTTAAGTCTTTCCGGTACCGACGATCTTCATTACAAGACCAAGATCGACGCTACGAAACTGCTGCTCGATAATACGGACTATACCTTTGTGACGCCTGTATTCAACGGCTCCGCATCCCTGCGTGATGCTGCAGGCGCCCTGATCGAGAATGTGGTCAAAAAGGTGCGCCGCAAGGGTACTGTTGATGATGCATATATTGAGGAACTTTACGCAGACATACGCGGTCTTTACAGGCTTGACCGGATATCCGGTACCGGCATAAACGGTGCAGCCGATCTCGGCCCTCTTCCCGCGCAGTCGGTCGCACTTCTTGCAACGATCGTAGTTGCCTGGATCTGCATAGGCGTAGCGGCCTTTTTCAAATATTTAAAGAAACGCTGAGGAAAATAATATGTATTGTCATGATCTACAATCTCTGCTTGATTCGTTTCAGGCACTTAAGCCAGTTTGGATAAAGTTCAAAGATTACAGCGAGATAAAGGGTTTTATCTGTTCCATCGACCTTCCGGAGGATAGATTTGCCGTTGTGGGAATGAACGCGGATCCGGATTTCGAAGACATTCACAGGGATTTAGTGATAAGCGAGGTGATAGAGGTTGATGATCTTCCGTATCCGATAGAGCCGGGTGGGAAATATATCATATATGTGGATGACCTCAGAACCGGAGATCCCGAAAAGAAAAATCAGATCATAGTCAAATCCGTCGGAGAAGCTAAAGCCCTTTTCAAAAAGATCGATCAGGTCGGGGCTGAGATCGAGTGCGTTGATCTTGATCATGATCTCGGTTCATATGAACCTTTCGGCGGAGATGCGATCAAACTTATGGAATACATGCTTGAAGAAAACTGTTTATATCCTGTTAAGATTCATACCGCCAACTCCAGCGCAGCTGATGCTATGGAGCAATTAAGAGATCGTTATTGGCCGAAATGAACATAGAAGCTGAACGCACATCAAATTTTGAGATTCTTGAATCAAATCAACGATTATATGAATATCACCGTGACCGTCTGTTATCCTGCGGTTCGTCCGAAGAGGC
>JAFZQY010000077.1 GCA_017620155.1 Lachnospiraceae bacterium
GCGACGAAGAACCGTATAAGATGCTCGCTATAGACCTTGAGGATCACGATAGACTCAGTAAACTCGTTGACGAGCTTACCCCCTTGATCGGCGACCGGATTAATATGGTCTTTTCTAATCCATATTATCTTGAATTCTTTAACAGAGAGGCAGGAAAAGGAAATGCCGTTTCTGTGTTATGTAAACTCATGAATGTTTCTGTCGAAGACACTTACGCCGCAGGCGATGAGGAGAACGACATGTCCATGATCGAGGCCGCCGGCTGCGGCATCGCTATGGCGAATGCCACCGATGCGGTCAAAAAAATATCGGATGTCATAACAACATCCGATAACGACAACGACGGTCTGGCTGAATTCATAGCTTCTATTTGAGTTCAGACATCGCCTTTTTGTACATCTCTTCCGCGGCCAGTCTTGCTTTTGCCACGATGGTGCCTTCCTGATCCTTAGGGATGCAGTAGAACTGCTTCGTTGTATCCCCTATCGCGATCATATCTCCGAGTTCATACCAGTAATAATCCGCATACAGGCTGTATGAGTGCTTCGGGCTCATCCTGAAATTTAACTGCCCGTCGCATCCTGTCAGTGTAAATCCGTTGCAGTCGTGAACAAGTCTGCCCTCTCCTACCTTGTATATCGCTTTATAATCGACCATCATATAGATGTCCGTATCAAGGTCCATCAGGTACGATCCGTCTTCTATCTCTTTACGAACGCAGTCGCGTTCCCATCTGTACCATTCCGGAACATTATCGAAATACAGACCGCCTGACTTTTCATCGGGATCTTCGGGAGCATATTCCAGTTTGCCGAGCTCAGTCAGTTCGAACCTGAGTCCGCACCGGCGGCAGGTTATGTGTATGCCTTCGCCGTGCATCTCTCCTTCGGTATGACACTTAGGGCACTTGTACAGTACGCGGTTAAGGCCGTCGGCCCTGAACGGTTCATCCACGACGGTACCGGATTCGTACTGCTCCTTGAAATTATCTATCTCAAACGCGCCCTGAAGGATCGCATTCAGTTCTTCGGCGCTTTTCTCTCTGACATCTTCAGCCGAGAGCATGTAATACATGTTGGCGCTGACCTTCACCTTGCGCTGCTGCAGGCCGTTATATAGCGGGTCTCTTAAGAACGATCCTTTGGTACGGATCATTACTACAGGTATTCCAAGTACTTTCAGGAACTTGCCGAGAGAATCAGGAAGCGGAGTTTCGCACCCGTCAAATGAATAACTTGCCTCGGGAAACATGAGTATGGAACTGCCGAGTTTATCGACGGCATATTTCATGTCCTTGATCAGATACATATCGCTGATGAATTTCTTGGCAGGGATACAGCCGACTCTGAGCATCAGACCGGGCTTACCCACAAGGCCGTCATTCGTGCATACGATATGATACTGCCCGTCTCCGAGCAGCAGTGATGTTATCTCCAGATCCGTGAAACTGGAATGATTCATAAGATACAGAACCGGTTCATTTTTCTTAAGGCGATCCATGTCGTTCTTCGAAACAGAAAAATGAACCGACTTTAAAACGAATCTTGCAAGAAACTGCATCAGGCGGCGAAGAAATACGCTCTGCCTGACAGGACGCAGATGAAGCGAAGGCTTGATCTTACATACTTCGCTGTATGGAAGCTCTATTACCCTGGTTTTCACAGTCCCTTCTCCTTCGCGGCCGTCCACTCATCCATCCGGTCAAAATATTGTTTGTTAAGCCAGTCGGCCACATCGGATACCCCGTCTTCATCGAGAGTAAAGAATTCAGAAGTTTTGAGTTCATCGGCGGTCGCCTTGATACCCAAAGGTTCGGGCCAGACTGTGGCCATGATACGGTCGGGATTTTTATCTTCCCCTTCTGCAACAGGCTCACCTGCTACGCGGCGTATCATGTACCGCATACCGTCCATTGAACCCGAATACTCTTCTGCTTTTACGAAATTTAATATGTGAAAGTTGTTCTTGTCTATCATGTTCAGACTACGGCGTTACGCTCTTCGCCGTTCATGAATGCCTTGAGGTTAAGATATGTTTCGTGAACGCATCTCTCTCGTGCTTCCACGCTCGCCCATGCCAGATGGGGCGTGATGATCAGCTTGTTTGAATCCTTGATCTGTCCGAGCGGATTGTCTTTTGCGATAGGCTCCTTCTCGAGAACGTCAAGACCGGCGCCGGCTATCTCACCGCTCACAAGAGCATCGTACAGAGCCTGCGTATTAACTACGGGGCCTCTTGCAACATTGATAAGGATCGCGCTTTTCTTCATCTTCTTAAGAGCCTGTGCGTCTATGAGGTCGCGGCTCAAGTCTGAAAGCGGACAGTGAAGCGAGAGGAAATCGCTCTCTGCAAAAAGAGTATCCTTGTCCACCTGCTCATAAGTTCCGTCATGCTTTGAACCTGTCAGTGAATGCGTGATCACGCGGCATCCGAAAGATGCGGCGATGGCGGCAACTTTTTTTCCTATATTTCCGAGGCCTACTATGCCCCAGGTCTTGCCGTCGAGTTCGCAGAACGGTACATCAAAATTGGAAAACCTCGCCTGTGAGGCATACTCTCCGGATTTGACATAGTTATCGTAATGAACCAGTTTCTGGGAAAGTGCAAGAGCCAGCGTAAATGTATGCTGTGCTACCATGGCTGTGGAATAATCCCTGACATTGGCTACTCTGATCCCGTGAGCTCTGCAGTACTCGATATCGACATTATCGAATCCCGTAGCGAATTCGCCGATGAACTTAACATTCGGTGCATCCTTCATGGATACGCAGTTCATGGGAGCCTTATTCGAGATCACGGCGTCGGCATCCGCTATGCGCTCCGCAACCTCTTCCACGCTTACCGTGTTGTCGTATGCCACTACTTCACCAAGCTCGTCAAAACACGATACGTCGATGTCAGATCCCACGCTCAATCTCTCAAGCATAACTATCTTCATAATCTCACATCTCCTTATCTCTAATGATCATCTCTTAAGACCGGTCTCTTAAGATTACTTACGCTTTCCGAATAATCTGAGCAGTCTGAGGAACAGGTTGATGAAGTCAAGATACAGCCCGAAAGCTCCCCACAGTGCCAGGCACGCTACATTCTCGTCGGTTGCGTAATATACTCTCTTCTTGATCTTCTGTACATCATAAGCGGTAAGGCCTACGAATATGGCTACACCGATGACCGATACGATCAGATCAAATACGCCATTCCTGATGAATAGGATGTTGACCAGCGATGCAATGATTATGCCGATGATACCCATCATGCAGATGTTTCCGACAGATGACAGATCCTTCCTGGTCACCAGACCGTATACTGCCATGATACCGAACATGGCTGCAGTCATCAGGAAGATCGCGCCGACAGATGCCAGATCATACGCCCAGAAGATGATGCCTAAGGTTGCGCCCGTAAGATATGAATATACGGTAAATAGAATAGCACTTACGGCGACATTATTCTTGGTCATCGCAACATTGGATGCGATAACGATCGCAAGTTCTGCAGCAAATAGAATGATGAAGTTATACCTGCCCTTCATGAGCCATCCGGCGAGCAGATCGGGAGCGGTAAACGCTGCGATCGCAGTAACGGCAAGTGCCGCAACCATATACAGGAATGACTTGGCTATGACCTCATTCTGAAGAAGGTCGCGGACTTCCGATGCGGCCTGTCCTACTGCCTGATACGGATTACCCGGCTGATAGTACTGCTGCTGATAGTATTGCTGCTGCGGCTGCTGATAATTCTGCGGCTGCTGGTAATTCTGCTGAGGCTGATCATAATAGATATTCTGATCATTATTGTTGTATTGATTGGGTTCCATTTTTCTCTCCTCTCGATTTATAAATCATATATGCATGTATTTCCATGAACCATTAGCGGATTATTTACATGCATCATTTTACCACAATATAAGATGTATCACACTATCGTTCCGCCGCCGAGAACCCGGTCGCCGTCATACAGCACCACGGCCTGTCCCGGGGTTATCGCGCGCTGCGGTTCATCGAAGACTATGCGGATGGAATCTGATGAATCAGCTTCATCCGTCCCGGAAGCGTCATGCGTTATGTAAACCGTAGCACTACTTTCCTTATGATGATATCTGATTCGTGCCAGGCACCTTAACTCATCCTTATCCGGTCTGCCGCCCTTGTATGTCCAGCATACATCACGCGCGGTCAGTTCAGATGAAAAAAGCGCATCATTCTCGGACAGGACTATCTCGTTGGACTCAGGTCTTATCTCTTTTACAAACCAGGGATGAAGTGCAGGGATCCCGAGACCTTTTCGCTGTCCGACGGTATAGTTGCAGATCCCGGTGTGTTCTCCGAGTATCTCTCCGGATTCGGATACGAAATTGCCATGCGGGCAGCTGATCCCCTGTCTTAACAGGAATCCGCGGAAATCTCCGTCGGGGATGAAGCAGATATCCTGACTGTCAGCTTTATGCGAGTTAACAAACCCGTTCTCTTCCGCGATCATGCGGGTTTTATCCTTAGTCAGTTCTCCGATGGGAAATCTTGTCCTTGATAACTGTTCATGGCTCAGCATATACAGTACATAGCTCTGGTCCTTCTTGGGATCCAGTCCTTTATGCAGTTCGTATTCATCCGAATCGGCGTTATAGATCACGCGTGCATAATGTCCGGTCACGATCACATCACACCCGAGCTCACGCGCACGCTTATCCAGCGCATCGAACTTAAGATACCTGTTACAATCTATACATGGATTGGGGGTCCGTCCCATCCGATACGAATCGGTGAAATGATCTATCACACGCTCGCAGAACAGCTCGCGAAAATTGCCCGTATAATGATCGATGCCGAGGCTCTCGCATACACGTTTCGCGTCCTCGACATCACTTAAAGAACAGCAGGTTTTCCCGTCTGTATTCGCAGTCTCGTTGTCATACAGATGCATGGTCATGCCGATGCATTCGTATCCTTCCTGCATCATACACGCAGCGGCCACCGATGAATCTACCCCGCCGCTCATGGCTATCAGAGCCCTGCCACGGACATCGCCCGGCTTAACGGAAGTATCAGTCATAAAACCGCTCTTTCACTATATGCTCAAGGATCTCGGCGGTACCTTCCACGCCGAATCTCGAGCTGTCTATACACAGATCCCGTCCGCTGAAAGGATTCTTGTAATTGGGTATATATGCCTTATGATACTGCTCTCTTGCAGTGTCCACATCGGCTATCATCTTGCGGGCGTTCTTTTCTTCCATCCCGAGTCTGTCGACGCAGTTTGCGAGCCTGGCTTCAACCGGTGCATATATATACACGCTCAAGAGTCTGGGGTGATCTGCCAGCACGAAATCAGCACATCTGCCGACTACTATCCCCGACTGCTCCTTGGCAAAATCCCTGATGATGTTCTTCTGGACCTCAAATATCGAATCCCTGAGTCCGATCTCTTTTCCCAGGGGAAATGCCCTGCGTAAGAATGGCGCGCTGCTGATCTCCTCGGCATTGCTGATATCGGAGATATTCTGTCCCATACGCTTGGCGGTCTCTTCCACGATGTCTCTGTCCAGATATTCAACCCCGAGCCTCGAAGCGAGTTCAGCCGCTATAGAGCGTCCGAGGGATCCGAACTGTCTTGATATGGTAACGATGTATTTGTCCATCCGGCAAGCCTCCTTACAGGACCTTATTCAGGAAATCAATTGTACGTGCTTCTTTGGGATTGCCTATGACTTCTTCGGGAGTACCCTCTTCGACTATATAACCGCCGTCCATGAAGATGATGCGGTCGGCAACCTCTCTCGCAAAGCCTATCTCATGTGTGACGACGACCATCGTCATTCCTTCTCTGGCCAGCGCCTTCATGACGTTTAATACTTCACCTACCATTTCAGGGTCAAGCGCGGATGTAGGCTCGTCGAAAAGCATGATATCGGGGTTCATGCACAGCGCCCTGGCTATTGCGACGCGCTGCTTCTGTCCGCCCGAAAGCTGAGCGGGATATACATGCGCCTTCTCGGTCAGATCCACTTTTTCGAGCATCTTCATGGCATTCTCTTTTGCCTCTTCCTTGCTCGCTTTCTTGAGCATGATGGGGGCAAGGGTCATGTTCCCCAATACGTCATAATTGTTGAACAGATTAAAATGCTGGAATACCATGACGATATCCTCACGCATCTTGTTGATGTCCACGCCCTTGGCATATATATCTTTTCCGTCGATCTCTATCTCGCCGCCGGTCTTTTCCTCAAGCCTGTTTAAACAGCGTAAGAATGTTGATTTTCCGGATCCGGAGGGGCCCAGGATGACCACAACCTCACCCTCATATATATCCGTGGATATATCCTGCAGAACTTCAAGATCACCGAAACACTTCTTCAGATTGGATACATGTATCTTAACTTTTCTATCGTCCACGGTTCATCCTCCTCTCCATAAGTTTGGCTGCATATGACAGTATCGTAATGACTATCAGATACATCACACCTACAACCGCCCATGTCTGGAATGACAGGAAAGTATTGGCCTGTACATTCTTGGCTGAGTTAACCAGTTCCGGGAATCCGATGACCGAAAGAATCGATGTGTCCTTCAATGTGATGATGAACTGATTGATTATGCTGGGGATCATCGTGCGGATAGCCTGAGGCATGACGATCTTGCGCATCGTTTTGCCGTAAGAAAGTCCAAGCGATCTGCCGGCTTCCATCTGTCCTATATCAACAGACTGTATACCTGCACGGATGATCTCGGCCATATAAGCGCCGCAGTTGAGTGTAAGGCACAGAGTACCTGCCTGAAGCGCCGTAAGCGTCACCTGTTTGCCGACATGAATGATCGTATTGAGGAAATACGGTACGCCGAAGTATATGAAGAACGCAAGCACGATCATGGGCACGCCTCTGATCACGAAGACGAATACCTGTGCGATCACATTGCAGACCTTGTTCTTGATAACGCTCATTAATCCGAAGATCAGACCCACGATGCACGCAAAGAACAATCCGTACAATGCGAGGATCAGCGTCTGCCCCATGGCTTTGATGAGCAGTCCTCCGTATTTGGTAATGATTATTTCCATATATACGATCCTTTCAGAAACAGAAAGATTTTTTTATTGATCAAGGCCGGAACGTGAGCTCCGGCCTTGAAGTATCAGAACTTAATATTTTTTCTTAAGCAGATCATTCGCCAAGATACTTAGCTATGATCTCATCATAAGTGCCGTTTGACTTGATGTTTGCAAGACCCTTGTTGAACATATCTACAAGTTCCTGATTGTCTGCATTGAAGATTGCAAATCCGTATGCGGCAGGATCATTGCCTGTACCGTCAACGAGCTTCATTGCAATGCCGGAATCCTTGATATTGCTTGCCATGATAGGGGTATCATCAAAGCATCCTGCTACCTGTCCGCCTACTACTGCCTGATACATGGTAGGTGAATCCTCGAAATATGTAACGGTGAAACCGTAATCGGGAGCAAGGCTCTCTGCATATGATGCGGACATGGTACCGGTCTTAACTGCTACCGAAAGTCCGTCAAGATCGCTGAAGCCCTTGATATCGGAATCAGCTGCTACTGCCATGCACTGATTTGCATCATAGTATCCGTCAGAGAAGATCCAGCCGCTTGCCTTACGCTCATCTGTAATGGATGCGCCTGCGATCATGCCGTCAGCCTGTCCTGCCTGGCAAGCTGCGATGGAAGCGTCCCATCCGAGAACCTGTACTTCATAATCGAAGCCCTGATCCTCTGCTACGGCTGCAAGGATATCCATATCGATACCTACGAAATCGCCGCTTTCATCTGTGTACTCGAAAGGCTTGAATGCTGTATCGGTAGCGATGATCCACTTCTTGGATTCCGTAGAAGCATCTGCAGTTTCCTCAGCTGCAGCTTCTGTGGTCTCCTCAGCAGCGGTATCATCTGCTGCGGGAGCTGCAGGAGTTTCTGCTGTGCCGCCACATGCTGTCATGGTAGCTGCCATTGCCATACCGAGTACGACTGTCAATAATCTTTTTTTCATAACTACTCCTCCTTTGCTTCGTGATCATAATCACAAAAATACGCAAGGTGAAAAAAATCACCTTGCGTATTGTATCACATAATTCAATATATGCCAACTATCTGCAAAGGCTTACGGCCTCTTCATAATCGATCGGTCTGCTCCAGACAAATCCCTGTATAAAGTCGCAATCAAACTGGTTGAGCAGCCGCAGCTGACTTTCATTCTCAACGCCCTCCGAGATAACCTCACAATTCATCAGATGGCCCATGTATATTACGGTCTTAACGAAGTCACGATTGATCTCGCTGTCCTCAAGATTATCGATCAGACTCTTATCGATCTTGAGAAGCGTAACGGGCAGATTAAGAAGCTGGGAAAGCGATGTGTATCCGGTACCGAAATCGTCGACCGCTATCTTGATACCATGGTCCCTGAGCTCCGTGATATTCTGTCTCGTATTATCAAGAGACTGTACGAACGAATACTCCGTGATCTCTATCTCGAAACACTCAGGCGGGAATCCGGTCTCTTTCATTGCTTCGAGGATCTCTTCGGCAAAAGTCGGATTGGAGATCTCTTTTGCGGATACATTTACGGAAACGACAAAACCTTCACCCTTCTCGATGCATATATCCTTGAATTCCTTCATGACTCTCTTGCGCACATATTTGTCGATCTCGAGTATCAGATCCGTACGCTCAGCAACAGGGATAAAAATCGTGGGACTTACTACCGAACCGTCGTGAAGTCTCATGCGGACCAGAGCCTCAAAGCCACGGAGCCTTTTGCCGTCCAGGATATACTGCGGCTGATACTGGAGATAGAAATTGTCAGTCTTGAGCGCATCGGTGATCATCTTCTCCATCTCGTTAGCCTTGGCCACTTCCGCACGGAGAGCATCGTTATAGGTGGATATCTTGCAGTCCTCATCACTGTTGTTTACTGCATAATTCATGGCCACATCGGTACACAGCATTACTTCGTCGGTCGTCATTCTCCTGTCGAAGAAATCAGCAACACCGGCCGTAGCGGTCACAAAGCAGTTAACCTTGATACCGTTCTTGTCAACTATGATGGGTTCCTCGATCGCTTCTATCACCTGATTTAACAGTGATTCATACTTGCAGCCTTCTGAAAGGATGAGCGCAAACTCGGCTCCTTCGATCTTAAATACATCACCGTGTTCTCCGATGATCTCTGATATACGGTCAGATACTTCCATCAGGATCCTGTTTCCGTATTTTCTTCCGAGATTGGCATTTAAGTCATGGAATCCGCCGATATGCAGATATGCGACATATCCTCTCTCGGAACCATGCAGGCGATTATCGAGTTCTCTCTCAAATCCGTAGCGGTTGGGCAGTCCGGTGCTCGAGTCCGTCAGAGCGAATCTGTCCGCCATCTGCAGCTGTTTACCGATTATGACCGTTACCAGGATGTAGATCAGACAGTTCACCGCACCCGGAGCCGATGACAGAGTATTGTTCGCGATGATGTTGCGGGTTATCCCGAATATGGAAAAAAGAAATGTGAAGATCGCAAGCTTGACTCCGGTCCTGTAGTCGATCAGGACCATGAAGATACAGGCCATTACCGAAATGGCCTGAACGCATCCCGAGATACTGCTGACGGGAATGGTCATGCTGCCTATTCCGATAACACCGTTTCCGAGGCGATTGGAAATAAAGCCATTGGCAACAACTGCCAAAAAGCCGACTGTGAATGCGATATAAAGATAGATGTTCTTGAATCTGGAATCAGCTAAACGCTTGATCCTTTGTACGGATATGGGTTCCCCCCGCATGATACCCCCAGTTTATGCCAAGACCTGCCGCTTAAGCGTTAGCAAGTTCGCAAAGCTCATCCAGCATGGCAGGAAGCTCGGTTCCCATGTTTTCGTCTGTGAACTGGCACGTACCGACTTTCTCATGTCCGCCGCCGTTATATTTGAGCATCAGGCTTCCCACATTTACTTTGCATGTTCTGTTTAAAATGCTGTATCCTACTGCAGCCGAGCAGCCTTTGCCTCCTCGTCCGCTGACGATCCAGGCGGAGATGTTCTGGTCGGGATACATGCTGTAGATCATGAAACGGTTGCCTGTATAGATCGGATCCACACCGCGAAGGTCTGTGATGATAACATTTCCTTCGGTATGTGTATGCTCTTTAACCATCTCTTTGAACTTGGCAGTCTGCTCATTATATACTTCGATACGTTCCTGAACATCGGGCATCGCAAGGATCTCTTCGGTAGACTTATCCCTGCACGCGATCATCAGGTTCTCCATGAGCTTGTAGTTCGGGACGGTGAACTGTCTCCATCTTCCGAGACCGGTCCTGGGATCCATCAGGAATCCAATCAGTATCCAGCCCTGAGGATTCATGATCTCATCATAAGTCAGATCACCGGAATCAACCTTGTCAACAGCTACCATCATATCATCGAAATTCGGGAAAGTTTCCTTGCCGCCGTAATACTCATATATTATGCGCGCACAGGAAGGTGTGATACGGCTCTCGCCCTTATATTTGCCCTCGAGCTGAAGTCTCTCATGCTCGCTTGAATGGTGGTCAAACCACATACCGCATCCGGGTACATAAGGAACATTCGCCAGACAGTCATTCTCATCGATCTCTACGAGACCGTCCTGCAGATCCTTGGGATGTGCAAAAGTCCAGTGATCGACAACACCGGCCGCAAGAAGCAGAGCGCCGCATGCAAGACCGTCAAAATCAGAACGTGTAACCAATCTCATAGCCATAATTTTACTTCCCCCATATCTTTAGTAATATAAAAATGGACTATTTATAATGATACATCAACAGGACAGCCCCCGCAAGTATGTCAATCGGTGATGTTTTATGTGATATAATTGTACATGGAAGTACATCCATGTACTTCCGGACATCTACTTTATCAATCCATTAATTGTGCCATGAGTGAGAATAAAACTCCAAGTCGCAGTTTCTATGCGCTGTTTGTAAAAAGAATATTGGACATAATCCTGTCCCTTCTGATACTCATCTGCTTCAGCTGGCTGTATCTGATACTGGCAGTACTTGTCAGAACTAAACTTGGCAGCCCGGTGCTCTTTAAGCAGAAGCGCCCCGGCAAGAACGGCAGAATCTTCAACATGTACAAATTCCGGACCATGACCGACGAAAAAGACGAGAACGGCGAACTGCTTCCTGATGAGATCAGGCTGACCTCTTTTGGAAAAAAGCTGAGGTCCACATCTTTGGACGAATTGCCTGAATTCATCAATATATTCAAGGGCGATATGTCCTTCATCGGACCGAGACCTCTCCTCGTACAGTACCTGCCCCTGTATAACGAAGAGCAAGCTCACCGCCATGATGTACTTCCCGGGCTTACAGGCTGGGCCCAGGTCAACGGACGGAATGCGATATCCTGGGAGCAGAAATTCGAATATGATGTCTGGTACACCAGACATATATCATTTGCACTTGATTTTAAGATCGTATTCATGACGATCAGGTCTGTACTTAAAAAAGACGGTATCTCCTCGGAGACTTCGGCTACGATGGAGTTTTTCACCGGAACAAAGGAAGA
>JAFZQY010000078.1 GCA_017620155.1 Lachnospiraceae bacterium
AAAAGTAACCCTGCCTGCGGCAGGCTCCTGAATTGATGTGGTCATCTACGATGACCTGATCATCCTTGATCGGCTTGGCTACGATCTTATCTGCCAGGAATGAAAAGTCAACCCCGCAGCCACATGTGGTGCGCTTCGCGCAGGGTTGAATTTTCATTTCCGGCAGATACACTGTGATCAAGCCGATTAAGCATTATCAGGCGCCTGGCGCATTATTTCAAGAGCAGAGGCGCAGCCTCTGGTTACCATTGCAAAGAAAAATCCACGGCGTGAACCGTGGACTTTGTCTTCAGTCTGAGCCTCCGGATTAACTCCGGAGGCTTTTTTGATGCATTTTTCAGACCATTACGCGTCCGCGTATGCAGTTCGTGATATAGTCGCAGATCTCAGCCTTGTCTTTGCCGAGCGCGAATGCGATCTCCGCATACAGAAGTTCTTCCGCCTGTTTGAAGTATCTTTCATCAACGGCGGTATTTTTTTTGCCCTGGTCCTCACGGAGTTTTTTACGCGAATAGATAGTCTTGATGATGCTGATCAGAGCCTCGGGAGAGCCGCTTCTTACGGCATCCTTATAGCACTGCTCGCGCAGTTTGTCGTTCTCTACCCACGCCTCCTGGATGTCGGGTATGGCATTGATCACATCTTCGGCCTGGCCTTTGGTCATGGCCGCACGGATGTTAGAAGGGCCGGCGTCAACGGAAACATACAGCGTTGATCCCCGGCCATCCAGGGGGGTCATCACATAGTATAACTTCTCTTTATCAATTCCGGCCATGTCAAGGTGTGTTATGTCATCTATATGGCATACGCCCTTGCTTGTTTTCATTACGTAATCACCTATCTCAAACACTGTACCTCTCCTTTCTGCAGATATAGAACCATTGTACCACAAATCGTCTGACAATTTCAAAAGAATTCTAAAGATTTTTTTTATGTTAATTAGTCGGAATATATGTATTTTCTGTATTTTTTTTACAAGATATGGTATTATTTTATAGTGTATGCTCGCACTAATTGTGTGCATTACTAACTTACGGAAAAGTGATGATGACCGGAACGAAATTCAGAAAGACATGCATATCGATCGTAGCATTCGCCTTAGTGATGACGATGCTTACTGCTTGCGCGGGGATTACCCTGCCGGCGACCTATTCAGAATCCGAAACTGTAGAGGATATGTTTGCGAACGATCCCAACATCTCCAGGCAGACCAAGGCTGTGATCCGTGTGGGATGCTTCAGGGGTGAGGATTACTATTACTGGAACGATGAACTCAAGTCCATGGGAGCACAGCTTCTTCACAGCAGGCTGATCACCGGGTATCAGGCCAGGAATTACGAGACCATGGAGGATACATGGGAAGCCCTGGTATCATCTGTAGGAATGGCCAGCCGCGGACGTCTTGAATTCGTCGAAGATGCATTCTATACCCTGGATCAGATGAGCGATAAGGATATAGACGCCATGCTGAGTCGGGACGATCTGGATCTGATGCTCACTTTCGGAACGGCATCGGGCAAAGTGATGACCGGCAATGCCGATAAGATAGCTTATGATTTCATGGTCTACGGAGCGACCAATACCGTTAATTCCGGCATAGTCAAATCCGAGACCGAGAGATATTCGGATAATGCCTTTGCCCAGGTTGACACCGAAGAGACCAGGCGTACGATGCAGGCGGCATACGACCTTTTCCGTTTTCAGAATGTCGGAGTGGTATATGAGGACAATGAAGATGCCTATATCTATTCGGGGATAGATGTCCTTGATGAGATGGCAGAGACTTACGGATTCACGGTACACAGAGTGTTTGTTGATGAATCGTCGGGCCCGGAGGATGATGAACGCTTTTATTCAGAACTTAAGGCAGCGTACGCATCGCTTCTGCCCAAGATAGACACCATGATCATAACCACTTCCACCATAGAAGATGATAAGATCCCCGAACTTATTGAAGATTTCATCGATGCGGGGATAGTGACCATCACTCAGGAATCCGAGGATGAGTGCAGGATGGGTGCCCTGATGTTCCTCATGGTGGCTTCGGCCGAGGAGGACGGAATGTTCATGGCCAACACCATCGGCGATTACTGCCAGGGTACGCCCATTTCCGAACTTCCGATGGTTTATGTATCCCAGCCGAAACTGTTCCTGAACTATGAGACGATCAGACGCACCGGAGTCAGGATACCGATGAAGGCATACATGATAGCCGATACGATATATACGAAGGAGGATATGCAATGAAACAGAATACCTCCAAGATCATATATGCCGTATTCATAGTGTTTTTCGTGATGACAGTCACCGCTCTCGGACGCTATATAGGCACATCTCTTTATCAGAAGAATGTACGCGATGCCGCGCAGGAACTCGTGGATGTCGAAGTGACCGGCTTCATCGAGAATATCAGATACGGACTTGAACTCGGCAAGGACATGAAGAGCTTCTACGACATGGATGAGATCCTGAAGGCCGAGATACGCAAGCACGACAATGTCACGGATATTTATATTCTCGATTCGGACTATGAGCTGCTCTACCGTACATCCGACGATCCCATGCCCGAGGAGATCAAGTCGCTAGATTACGGCATCATCGAAAAAGGAAATATATTCTTCAGTTCTCACAGCATAAATGACGAGTATTTACTGGTGACTGTTTCCAATACATCGCTCATCAAGGAGATCAGGGGAGATTCGATCTCTGATATCACTAAGGTAGCTTTTTTCGGATGTCCGATAGTCATCCTGATCATGCTGATCGCGATATTCACCATCAAGGATGAGAAAAAGAGCTGGGTAGCGATACTTTTGATAGTCGGGATATGGATCTTCGGCCTCAGCATATACAGCTGCATCATCAATTACAACAACTATTCGAAGGGTACCGAGCGGGTGGAAAACACTGTAGTCGATCTGTTCAAGGATGATATGGCTTATCTTAAGAGCCGGGGTGTGGACATGCAGTATGTCGGCGAGATCGAAGAGTATCTGCATGCGTACACCGATCATATCGAAGGAATAGACGATATCGTAGTCAACAAAGCCGGAGATATGCAGTTTATCTATTCACCTACCGCCAAAAGCGGAGTGATTTTCAAGTATATCTTACAGATGCTTTTGATGATAACTTTCATGTTCATCGTTCTGTGGGAGGTGCGTATATTCATGACCGAGAATAAAAACAAACGCAGAAGGGTGTAGCGTAAGTGGACCGCGAACATATAAGAAATTTTTGCATAGTAGCCCATATCGATCACGGTAAATCGACACTGGCGGATCGCATCATAGAAGCGACCGGACTTCTGACCAGCCGGGAAATGCAGGAGCAGGTCCTGGACAACATGGATCTTGAACGCGAACGCGGCATCACCATCAAATCCCAGGCCGTGCGTACCGTATACAAAGCGCGAAACGGCGAAGAATATATTTTTAATCTGATAGATACTCCGGGACACGTGGATTTTAATTACGAAGTGTCCAGGTCTCTGGCCGCTTGCGACGGGGCCATACTTGTCGTGGATGCGGCGCAGGGGATAGAGGCGCAGACCCTGGCCAATGTATATCTGGCTCTGGATCATGACCTCGATGTTTTTCCGGTCATCAACAAGATCGACCTGCCAAGTGCGGACCCGGACCGTGTTAAGGATGAGATAGAGGACTGCATCGGGATAGAAGCTCAGGATGCACCGCTCATAAGCGCCAAGCAGGGTATCGGGATAGAAGATGTTCTTGAAGCCGTGGTAGAGAAGATACCGGCGCCCAAGGGAGATCCTGACGCTCCGCTCAAGGCCCTGATCTTTGATTCGATATATGACTCATACAAAGGCGTGATCATTTTCTGCAGAATCTTCGACGGAAAAGTTCGCAAGGGAACGCGCATACGCATGATGGCTACCGGAGCCTGCGAGGAAGTCGTCGAAGTGGGATTCTTCGGAGCGGGTGCATTTAATCCCTGTGAGGAACTCTCGGCCGGAATGGTTGGCTACATCACGGCATCTATCAAAAATGTCAAGATGACGCGCGTGGGCGATACGGTCACCGATGATGCAAGGCCCTGCGCAGAACCTCTTCCCGGATATAAGAAGGTTCAGTCGATGGTCTACTGCGGCATGTATCCCGCAGACGGAGCCAAGTATCCGGACCTTCGGGATGCACTTGAGAAGCTTCAGTTAAATGATGCTTCATTAAACTACGAACCGGAGACTTCGATCGCGCTCGGGTTCGGATTCAGATGCGGATTCCTGGGACTCCTTCATCTGGAGATCATCCAGGAGAGACTTGAGAGAGAGTATAACCTGGATCTTGTTACCACGGCTCCCGGCGTTGTGTACAGAGTACATAAGACCGACGGAGAGGTGATCGAGCTCACCAATCCTTCCAACCTGCCGGAGGCCAACCTCATAGATTATATGGAAGAGCCCGTAGTATCCGCCGAGATCATGGTCAACGGCGAGTTCATAGGATCGATCATGCAGCTGTGCCAGGAGCGCAGAGGCAGATATATCAGTACCGAATACATCGAGAGCACCAGAGCTCTGCTTAAATACGACCTTCCGTTAAACGAGATCATTTATGATTTCTTTGATGCATTAAAGAGCAGATCCAGAGGATATGCGTCTTTTGACTATGAATTCAAGGGATACGAAAAAGCACAGCTCGTTAAGCTCGATATCCTGATAAACCGCGAGGAAGTGGATGCCTTAAGCTTCATCGTGCATGCCGATTCGGCGTATGAGCGCGGACGCAAGATGTGCGTTAAACTGAAAGATGAGATCCCGAGGCACCTGTTCGAGATCCCCATCCAGGCAGCGGTCGGCGGCAAGATCATCGCCAGAGAGACAGTTAAGGCCATGCGCAAGGATGTCCTCGCCAAGTGCTACGGCGGCGACATCACCCGTAAGAAGAAACTGCTCGAGAAGCAGAAGGAAGGCAAGAAGCGCATGCGCCAGATAGGAACCGTCGAAGTTCCGCAGGCAGCATTCATGAGCGTGCTGAAACTGGATGATGAGTGATCTGGCCCTTTATGTGCATATACCTTTCTGTGCGAGCAAATGCAGATACTGCGACTTTTTGTCTTTTGCCGGCAGATCGGGACTGATAAACAGATATATAAACTCGCTGTCCGACGAGATATCGGATTCGTATGATGAGTATGGCGGACGGACGGTATCGAGCATTTACATCGGAGGCGGAACTCCGTCGCTGATCCCGGAAGAAGATATCGGGCAGATCCTGAAGCGGATCCGGGAAGTATACGAGGTCCGTCCAGATGCCGAGATAAGCATCGAGGTCAATCCCGGAAGCGCGGACGCAGTTAAGCTCGCGGCATATAATTCATTCGGGATAAACAGGCTCAGCATCGGGCTTCAGTCGGCGAATGATGATGAACTGTCAAGGATCGGAAGGATCCATAACCGGTCAGACTTTGAGGCCACTTACCGTAATGCGCGTGAGTGCGGCTTTGACAACATAAATACCGATCTCATCTTTTCCCTGCCCGGGCAGGATAAGGACTCGTTCAGAAGGACGATTGAGTATGTTACGGGGCTTAAACCCGAGCATATATCCGCATACAGCATGCAGCTCGAAGAAGGCACTTATCTGTATGAGCATTCGGATGAATACGAGTGGCCGAATGAAGATGAGGACCGCGATATGTATCATATGGGCGTCAGGATGATGAGCGATGCCGGATACGGCAGATACGAGATATCCAATTTTGCACGCCCCGGATACGAATGCAGGCACAATACCGTGTACTGGCGCGGAGGCGAGTATCTCGGATTCGGAATAGGCGCCGCATCCTATGCGGGAGGCGTTAGATTCAAGAATACCGAGGTCATCGAGGAATATCTCAAGGGCATAAGATGCTCGGAGAGCACTAAGCTTACGCAGGCCGATATGATGAGCGAGTTCATGTTCTTAGGCCTTCGGATGAGCGATGGGATCAGCCGCGCCGGTTTCCTTGAGAAGTTCGGGAAAACCATGGATGAGGTATACGGACGACAGATAAGCAGCTGCGTGCGTGACGGACTTATCCGTGAAGATGATGAGAAAGACAGATTATTCCTTACCGAAAAAGGATTTGATATAAGCAACTACGTTTTTGCGAAGTTCCTATAGGTTCCTTAAAAAAATATGATGTGAGGATTATAAGGGGGATATCATGCAATTTGTCAAAATGGAAGACTTAAAGCCCGGCATGCGGATCGCCAGGCCCATCTATTCCAAAAAGGGTGTATTGCTTTTTGAAAGGGATTCAAAACTCAATGCAAGCGGAATCGACAGTATAAGGAATTTCGGACTCCTGGGTCTGTTTGTTCTCGAACCCGCCGAGCCCGCTCCGCCAATGACGCCGGAAGATATTGAGTTTGAACGTTTTCAGACCATCAATTCGTTCGCGATCAAGGATGAGCTGGATTCAATGCTCAATACCCATAAATTCATCAAGCTCCCTACCATAGTATCCGATATCATCAGAAGCTACGGGTATCTGGACAAAAAGATCAACTTCGCACAGAGCCTGCGTACCAAAGAGGATTACATCTACAGACACTGCCTGAATGTCGCGATGCTGGTCGCACTCATGGGCCACAAGTACGGCTTAAGAAACGATGAGCTGAATGACGCCGTGACCAGTGCCGTGGTGCATGATATCGGCAAGCTGATGGCACCCGCGGAACTTCAGGACAAAGACGACCGTGACGACAATGATGAGGAAGCCATGGAGAGGTATCAGACCGAAGGCTTCGACATCCTGGATGACATGTTCCAGACTTCGCCTAATGTAAAGCGTATAGCTGCCCAGACTCTCAACATTCTTCAGAGATACCGTTACGGCGGAGACAAGGCCAACATGAAGCTCGTAGAGGGCACCAAGGTCATGACCGTCGCCGAGTTTTTTGATGCTCATACTGCGATGAGATTCGGAGGAAAGCCCGAGTCTGAACTCGATGTGATCCGTAAGATGCAGGAGGCTCCCGATACTTTTGACAAGAGAGCGGTCAAAGCCCTCGTGGATTCCATAAACATCCTGTCGGAAGGTATCAGCGTAGTCTTAAGCACGGGAGATACCGCACTGATCCTGCAGGAGAATCCCAAGAACATCTTAAGGCCGGTGGTGCTGTGTTTCAGGGATAATGCGATAATGAACCTGGCGGATACATACATGTACGGTGACATCGAGGTTGCCGATGTCATGAAGACGCTGGACAACAGATATGTGATGGATAAGAGAACGCTGGATGAGCATTCTGATGACGCGGCAGGCGGCGCGGACGGCGGTGCGGCAGATGGTGCGTCAGGTGATGCGGCAGGCGCAGGCGATGGGGTTAACGGAGAGGCATAGATATGTTAGATATAAACAGATTACTTACAACAGCAGTAGAGGCAGGTGCTTCCGATATACATCTTACCGTAGGTATCCCGCCCAAGATGAGAGTGAACGGCAGACTCCTGGAACTGCCGGCATTCGATGAAGAAGGAAGAGAGCTTACGGGCTCGAGGCTGATGCCGCCCGATACCCTCGCGATAGCCAGCTCCATCATGGATGAGAAGCAGATGGCCGTCCTCGAGGAACGCGGCGAGTACGATATGTCCTATTCGGTCCTTCATATAGGCCGTTATCGTGTTAACGTCTTTAAACAGAGAGGTTCCATAGCCATGGCTCTCCGTCTGGTAGGTACGCAGATCCCCGATCCCGTATCTCTGGGCATGCCCGAATCGGTCATGAAGCTTGCCGACTGCAAGAGAGGACTTGTGCTTGTTACCGGTCCTACCGGTTCAGGTAAATCAACTACACTGGCCAGTATCATAGACCGCATCAACAAG
The DNA here is from genome assembly GCA_017620155.1 of Lachnospiraceae bacterium. Lineage (GTDB taxonomy): Bacteria > Bacillota > Clostridia > Lachnospirales > Lachnospiraceae > XBB2008. The sequence goes on from JAFZQY010000078.1 coordinate 7,836, forward strand.
ACCAGGGATGCGCATGTAATCACGCTTGAGGATCCTATCGAGTATCTGCACAGGCATGACAAGTCCATAGTCAATCAGAGAGAGATCGGCCTGGATTCACAGTCCTATGCCAATGCTCTGCGTGCTGCTCTGCGTGAGGATCCCGATGTTATCCAGGTCGGTGAGATGAGAGACTTCGATACCATGTCGGTCGCCATCACCGCTGCCGAGACCGGACATCTCGTTTTATCCACGCTGCATACGATGAATGCTCCTTCCACAGTGGAGAGGATCATAGATATCTTCCCGTCACATCAGCAGCAGCAGGTTAAGATCCAGCTCTCTAACGTGCTTCAGGCTGTCATCTCCCAGCAGCTGGTTCCCACGGCCGACGGCCGGGGGCGTATGGCCGCATTCGAGCTCATGTATCCCGATCCCGCCATCAGACACTCGATCCATGACGGAAATGTGAACATGCTCGCCGGACAGATCCAGACCGGTGCATCCCGCGGAATGATCTCGATGGATGATGCGCTTGTGAAGCTTTTCCGTGAAGGCAAGATCACAAGAGAGACTGCGATAGAGTTTGCCCAGAACAAAGAGACCATGTCCAACAAGGTGTAACGAACGAGCCCCGCGGCCCCGGCATTAAACGTGAGGCAGGAGATATCTGCTTCCTTTTTGCAGGATGTATCCTTTGAGGCTAAGCTGCATCAGGCAGCCGTAGATCCTGCCGGTATCAAGCCCCGAGCCATCGCACAGTTCACCTATGCCTTTCGGCGTATAGTCCATGACGGACAGGAGCCGCTTTTCATCATCCGATAACAGGCAGGAAGCCGATAGCGAAAGCTGAACGGCTCCTGCTTTTTCTGTTTCCGCTTTTTCTGAGTCCGCTTTTTCTGTTTCGGCTTCCCCCTGTGAAGCAGTTACTCTAAATCCCGCCGCGATCTCTTTCAGAAAATCATCCGCCGAAAGGATTATGCCTGCTCCCTGCTTGATCAGCCGGTTGCATCCCTGGCTTAGCCCGTCGCACACTCTGCCGGGCAGGGCATACACATCCCGCCCCTGTTCAAGAGCCTGGTCGGCAGTGATGAGCGATCCCGAGCGTTCGCGTGCCTCGACGACTATGACTATATCCGAAAGCGCGGATATGATCCTGTTCCTCATCGGGAAAAGACCGCTTCTGGCTGCCGTACCCGGATGATATTCGGAGATCAGCCCGCCTGATGTGACGAGCTTTTCGTACAATCCCCTGTTTTCCTCCGGATAGCATATATCCACTCCGCACCCTAAGACTCCGCAGGTATATCCGCCTGCTTCAAGAGCCGTTTCCTGGCTGATGCCGTCTATCCCTCTGGCCATGCCGCTTATGATCTGTATCCCTGCACCTGCGAGGGAAGTCGCGATTTTCCGGGCCATCATCTTACCGTATTCCGAGCAGTTCCTGGCTCCGACCATCGCGATGCTTAAGACATCAGGATCGGGCAGCTTGCCCTTAACATATATCCCCTGCGGGGGATCGTATATGTATTTAAGTTTACGGGGGTATTCGGGGTGCCCCGGATGATAGAAGTTTATCCCTTTTTTCTGCATTTCTTCGAAGCTCTTTTTGACGGCGGATTCATCCCGGGATGAAAGGATGAGCTTCTTAACCGGCAGGGTGAGCATGAGCGGTGCTTCGTCCAGATCTTTCTGCGATAAGTTCCATATATCCTGCAGGCTTCCCGCATATTCGAGAAGCGCCCGGACGGTCTTGCTTCCCACACCGTCAAGATTTGAGAGCCAGTACGCGTACAGTATTTCTTCCATATATAATTACCTCCGATATATTCCATCCAAGTAACAGCTTTTTCGCCGGTTCGTTCCCGGCGGGCTCACCTTCCCCAGTATCTTGAGCCGCTTGTCCTGTAGAAGAGCGCCTCCGACAGATGCTCTTCCGATATCTCATCCTTATCCTCCAAGTCCGCGATCGTTCTTGAGAGTTTGAGGATCCTGTGGTAGCTCCTGGCGGACAGCCCCAGCGTCTCGTATGCCGAACTGATGAGCAGCTGCTGCGCGGCGCGGAGCTTGCAGATCCGCTCTATGTCCCGCCCGGACATCTCGGCATTAAACTGCAGTTTCATGTTCCGGAAACGATGCGACTGCCTCTGCCTTGCAATCTCTATCTTCGCCCTCATGTCACCACTTGAAAGACCGGGACGGGTACTGTCGTATTCGGGTTTACATAACTCAACAGACTCTACTTCACAGCATATGTCTATTCTGTCCAGAAGAGGTCCGGATATACGGCTTAAGTATCTGGAGACCTGCGAGGGAGAGCATCTGCATTTGTTCATGTCGGGATAGTAGCCGCAGGGGCAGGGATTGCATGCGGCTATGAGCATGAAGTCGGCGGGATAGGTGTAAGAACCGGAGTTTCTGACTATGTTGATCTGTTTGTCTTCGAGAGGCTGCCGCATGATCTCGAGAGTTGCGCGGTCAAACTCCGTCATCTCATCCAGAAAAAGGACTCCCCTGTGGGCAAGAGAAATGACGCCGGGGCGTGCGCGTACTCCGCCGCCGGCCAGAGCCTGCTCCGTGATCGTATGGTGAGGCGCGATATAGGGCCTGAATGAGATGAGCGGCTGGTCGTCACGCAGCTGTCCCGAAACGGAGTATATGGCCGAGACCTCCAGCGCTTCCTCTGGCGTAAGAGGGGGCAGTATCGAAGGCATCCGCTTGGCGATCATCGTTTTGCCCGAACCCGGGGGACCGATCATGAGCATGTGATGAAAACCGGCAGCAGCGACCATCGCGGCTCTTTTTACGCTTTCCTGACCGCGTACATCCGCGAAGTCGGGTGCTTCGTCCAGGCTTTTCCGGAGATAGGAAGATATGTCGGTGTGATCTGCACGCGTAAGGATTGTCTCCCGCTCATCGGTAGGGGCGGACAGGTAATCCATCACTTCTCTGAGGTGTCCGGCACCGATCACATCTATATCAGGGATCAGCGATCCTTCTTTTACATTGGACATCGGGAGGATCACTTTCTTAAAGCCGCGCCCTGCGGCTTCTTTTACTATGGGCAGGATCCCACTTACATGGCGTATGTCTCCGTCGAGGCTGAGTTCACCGATGATCAGAACCTTCTCGAGGCCGCTTGGATCGATGCTGCCGGATGCGGCGAGTATCCCCACTGCGATCGGCAGATCGTAGGACGTACCTGATTTCCGTATGTTTGCGGGTGACAGATTGATGTTAAGATTGGTAGCGGGCAGAACGAAGCCGCTGTTTCTGAGTGCGACCTTGACCCTTTCCCTGGCTTCTTTTACCTCGCTTCCCAGATATCCGACCATCTGGAAACATGGAAGACCTGGCGAGGAGTCTACCTCCACGCGGACAAAAGCGCACTTTAGACCGGTAATTGCACCGGTATTGACATAGCAGAACATATCTCATACCTTTCCGCATAAGGGCGGGGACAGAGATATGCATTTATGAACAGTGGAATCATTGTAAGTGAGCGAAAACTTGTGTGTCAATAGGTTTTTTGTCCTTGCCAAAGGATTTTTTTTGGTGTATATTCGTTCTTATCCTGTGCAAAATATGCTCGCGCACGGGGGATTTATCATATTCGAGGAGTATTATGGCTAAATATCTGGTAATCGTGGAGTCACCTGCCAAGGTGAAGACCATCAGCAAATTCTTAGGTTCCAACTACACGGTCATGGCAAGCAACGGTCATGTGAGAGATCTGCCGAAATCATCGCTCGGCATCGATGTGGAACATGATTACGAACCCAAATACATAACCATCAGGGGCAAGGGCGACATACTCGCGGCGCTTCGCAAGGAAGTGAAGAAGGCCGAGAAGATCTATCTCGCAACGGACCCCGACCGCGAGGGAGAGGCTATCAGCTGGCATCTGATGAGTGCGCTTTCTCTGCAGGATAAAAAAGTATACAGGATCACTTTTAACGAGATCACCAAAAACGCAGTCAAGGAATCTTTGAAGAATGCCCGCGAGATCGACATGGATCTTGTCGATGCGCAGCAGGCCAGAAGATGCCTCGACAGAGTAGTGGGTTACCGCATATCTCCGCTCCTCTGGGCCAAGATCAAGAGAGGCTTATCCGCTGGCCGTGTTCAGTCCGTAGCCCTTCGCATCATCTGCGACAGGGAGGAAGAGATAGATGCTTTTGTTCCCGAGGAATACTGGACTCTGGATGCTGTCTTCGACATAGCCGGTTCCAAGGCTCCTCTCATCGCGCACTATTACGGATCGGGCTCCGAGAAAAAGGAGATGCATTCCGAGGCTGATGCCGACGAGATCATATCAAGGCTCCGCTCGCAGAAGTTCATTGTGGATGATGTGAAGAATTCCACGCGCACCCGCAAGGCTCCGCTTCCTTTTACCACATCGACTCTCCAGCAGGAGGCATCAAGGACGCTCAATTTCTCAACTCAGAAGACCATGAGACTCGCCCAGCAGCTCTATGAAGGAGTTGAGATCAAGGGACAGGGCACCATCGGTCTCATCACATACCTGCGTACCGATTCCACCAGAGTATCCGCTGAAGCCGAGGCCATGGCCAAGGATTATATCAAGGCCAACTTCGGAGACAAATACTTAGGCGGCAGACAGGCTGAAGCCAAGGATGAGAAGAAGATCCAGGATGCGCATGAAGCCATCCGCCCTGCCAATATAGAGCTCACTCCTCAGATGGTGAAGAATGATCTGGCACGCGATCTTCTCAGACTCTATACCCTTATCTGGAAAAGATTCGCGGCAAGCCGCATGAGCGACGCCGTTTACGATACCACCGCCGTTAAGATAATGGCAGGTGACGACATGTTCACAGTATCCGCATCTTCACTTGCTTTTGACGGTTTCATGAGCGTCTACAAGGATGATGAGGATAAGGAGGAAGCAAATGTGCTTCCCAAGAAGCTTGCCAAGGGAGAACAGCTTAAGCTCGCCGATCTTGACAAGAAACAGCATTTCACACAGAGCGCTCCTCATTATACCGAGGCTTCGCTCGTGCGTGCAATGGAGGAACTCGGCATAGGACGCCCCAGTACCTATGCGCCTACGATCACTACGATCCTCGGCCGCAGATATATCATCAAAGAGGACAAGAACCTCTATGTTACCGAGCTCGGAGAAGTGGTCAACAAGATGATGAAAGAATCCTTCCCTTCTATCGTGGATGTCAATTTTACCGCAAATATGGAGACCATGCTGGACGGAGTCGAAGAGGGCAAGGTTAAGTGGAAGACGATTCTGGAGAATTTCTATCCCGATCTTGATGAAGCTGTTGTAGAAGCGGAAAAAAATCTCGAACAGGTTAAGATTGCGGACGAAGAATCCGATGAAATATGTGAACTATGCGGTAGGACCATGGTATACAAATACGGTCCTCACGGAAAATTCCTCGCATGTCCCGGTTTCCCCGAGTGCCGTAACACCAAGCCTTTCCTTGAGAAGATAGGTGTTAAGTGCCCCAAGTGCGGACAGGACATAGTAGTCAGGAAGACCAAGAAAGGGCGCAGATATTACGGCTGCATCGGATATCCGGATTGTGATTACATGTCATGGCAGAAGCCTAAATCGCCTGAGGCAGAAAGGCAGGGATAACCGATGGGAAACGTACAGTTACTCGATAAGACCCGCAAGATCGGAAAACTGTTGCACAACAACAATTCCGGTAAAGTGGTATTCGATGATATATGCAAGGTGCTCGGTGAAACCCTGGCATCAAGCGTCATGGTCATAAGCCGGAAGGGCAAGATCCTCGGGCTCAGCCGTCACAGCGATATTGACGCGATAGATGAGTACATATCGGGAGAAGTGGCTACTTTTATAGACCCTTCCTTAAACGACAGGCTGCTTGCGATACTTTCCACCAAGGAAAACGTCAATCTGGCCACGCTCGGATTTGAGAATACCGATACCTCCAGATATCTGGCCATGGTCACTCCCATTGTGATATCCGGAGAGAGGCTCGGTACACTTTTTCTCTATAAGGGTAACGAACAGTATACGATTGATGATATAATATTATGTGAGTACGGTACTACGGTCGTAGGCCTCGAGATGCTTCGCGCAGTCAGCGAGGAAACGGCTGAGGAGGATCGCAAGATCGCAGTAGTGCAGGGCGCTATCTCATCTCTTTCCTTTACCGAACTCGATGCGATAGTCAAGATATTTGACGAATTGAACGGTTTTGAGGGCATGATAGTGGCCAGCCGTGTGGCCGACAGGGCCGGTATCACCAGATCGGTCATAGTCAACGCTCTCCGCAAGTTTGAGAGTGCGGGCGTCATAGAATCCAGATCTTCGGGTATGAAAGGTACATACATCAAGGTCACGAATGATGCCGTTTATGATGAGCTTGATAAAGTAAGGGCGCGCGGCAGGTTAAAATGAGCGATGATCAGCGATAAATGATCTAAAGACCGCCCGATTCTAAAAGATAACGGATTAGGACAGTAGATATACTGTATGTAAAGGGACTTCAGGAACTGAAGTCCCTTTTGTGCTTTTTCGGATGAAGAGGGCTCCACAACAAAATGTGGTTTACATAATCAAACAACACTACATCTTGTGCTTTTTTGGTCAAAAACCCTTGAAGTTTACACTAAATAATCTATAATGGTAGTGTGTATATTTATGGAGGAGTATGCCTATGAGTACACTGATTGACACTCATGCGTTTGATTACATCGACGTTCTGGACAAGGCAGCGGATGCTTCGTGGCTCAGAAATGAAGCGATCGCGAACAATATCGCCAATGTGGACACGCCTTATTACAAGCGTCAGGATGTGAATTTTGAGGATGCCCTTAATCAGGCTCTCAAATGGACGCATATGGCCGATCTTGACCGCCAGGTACACAATGTCAGCATGAGAAGGCTTTCCGTAGGCACATATACGGATGAGGCCGGATACAGCTATCGCGTGGACGGCAACAATGTGGACCTTGATACCGAAGGTGCCGAGCTGGCCGCAAACCAGATCAAGTATAACGGTATCTCGAACGCCATCAAGGCTGAGTTCCAGAATCTCAAGACGGTCATCAAGTAAGGAGGTGTGAGACATGAGTATATTTAATTCATTTGATATCAATGCTTCCGGACTGACCGCCCAGCGTTTCAGGATGGATATCATATCCGAGAACGTTGCGAATGCCAACACCACCCGTACCGAGGACGGCACTCCTTACGTGCGCAAGGTCGTGACTTTTGAGGAAAAGGGAGAAGCCAAGGCTTTCTCGCGTATTTTCCACAGTGCATTAAATAACCGCAAGCAGGGCGGCGTAAAAGTCGGCGGAGTATATGAGGATACCTGGACACAGGCCAACATGGTATACGATCCTTCACATCCTGATGCCGACGAGAACGGATATGTGACTTATCCCAACGTCAATATAGTTACGGAGATGACCAACCTGATCGATGCGAGCCGTTCGTATGAGGCCAACGCGACCGCTTTTTCGGCATCCAAGTCGATAGCGACCAGAGGCCTTGACATGGGCAACGGCTGATGAAAGGAGTGTGATTGATCGTGCCTATGGTAAGTGATGCTATAGATATAACACAGCTTCGTAACATTTCATCCAATGCTGTCAGAAAAGTCGCCAAACAGGCACCGACCAATTCGATCGATGCATATAACGGCAACAATTTCAGTGATCTTTTGGGCACGGCGATGGATAATCTGTCCGTGACGAACGGATATCTGTCTGATATGGAGAACGAGGAGATCAAATGGTCTCTCGGCGAATCCAAGAATACGCACGATCTGACGATCGCAATACAGAAAGCAAGTACCGCGCTGCAGTACACCGTGGCTGTGCGGGATAAAGTGCTTGAAGCTTATAAAGAGCTTATGAACATGCAGATTTAACGGTGATCAGATTAATGAGGAGTGACCATGGCTGAGAGATTGAGAGCGATCTGGGCTAGGATACAGGAGTGGTGGAACAGATTTACCACCAGACAGAAGACGATCATCATAGTCGTTGCGGCTGTGGTGCTCATAGCTATCGGCATACTGATAGCCCTTCTTACCAGAGACAAATACATAACGATCTTCGTGGCCGAGACCACGGAGGAGACGAATGCCGTAACCACCATTCTGGAGGAGAATTCCATAACCAACAAGGTATCCGATGACGGACTCAGCGTGATGATACTTGAGGAAGACCAGGCACAGGCCAATCTTCTTCTGGGATCCAACAGTTTTAAGTCCAGCGCGTACAGCATAGAGAACGTGACTGAAGGCGGCATAGCCACTACCGAAGCCAATACCCAGCGCAAATACGTCCTGTATATCGAATCGCGTCTTGAGAACGACTTCATATCCACTTTCGATGCGATCAAATCGGCGCATGTGGAACTGCATATACCTACGGATGACGGAACTCTTATTGCCAAGCAGGAGGAAGCGAGCGCATCCATCCTTCTGGATCTGGAAGACGAGTTCACTCCCGAGCAGGCGTCATACCTTGCCCGTGCGGTAGCTACCGCTATCGGTAACGAGACGACCAACAATATCGTCATCATGGATAACCAGGGCAATATGCTCTTCTCCGGCGAGGATAACTATTCCACGGCCGGCACGACCGGTTCGCAGCTGACCGTCAAGTCACAGGCCGAGACCGCGGTGAAGAATGAGGTACGTTCGGTACTGCTTGGGACCAAAGAGTTCGATGAGGTCGAAGTCGCATGTACCCTTATCATGGATTTTTCGACCAGAGAGGATACGGATCATACATATACTCCCGCCGAAGGACAGAAGCAGGGCGTTCTCGCGCATGAAGAGACATATTCGTCCGAAAACGCAAGCAACGGCGGAGGCGTACCCGGAACCGATTCCAATACCGAGAATGACACGACATATGTGATCCAGGATAACAGCCGGAGCAGTTCTTCCGTCAACGAGGAACTCAAGGATTACCTTCCCAACGAGCATATAACCGTGACGACCACACCTGCGGGCCTTATCGACTACAACCAGTCTTCGATAGCGCTTACGGCTATTCAGTACAAAATCATCCGTGAGGAGGATGCCGAGACCCAGGGACTTCTCGATGGCATCACATGGGAAGAGTATAAGCTGGCCAATAACACCAGGACGAAACTTGATGTGGAAGACGATCTTGTGGATGTGGTTTCCAAGGCTACGGGAATCCCCGTATCCAAGATCGCTTTTGCCGCGTATTCACAGAATGTATTTTTTGACAAGGAAGGCTCATCGTTCAGCGTGACCGATTTTGTTCAGATAGCGCTGATCATCGTCATACTTGCACTGCTCGCATTCGTAGTACTGCGAAGCATGCAGAGAGAGAAGGAGGAGGCTCCTCAGGAAGAGCTTTCCGTGGAAGACCTTCTGCAGTCAACTCCCGAAGCAGAGCTTGAAGATATTGCCATGGAAGATGAGTCGGAGACGAAAAAGGCTATCAACAAGTTCGTGGAAGACAATCCCGAAGCGGCCGCCCTGCTGCTTCGCAACTGGCTGAATGAGGAATGGGGATAAAGGATTAGGAGTCAGCATAAACGATGGCTAAGATAAGCGATGAAATGGGCGGCCTTCAGAAGGCCGCGATACTGCTGATAGCATTGGGGCCCGAGAAATCGGCTCTCATATTCAAGCATCTCAAGGAAGAGGAGATAGAAGAGCTTACACTTGAGATAGCCAATACCAGAAGTATCACCCCGCAGATCAAGGAAGAAGTTATCAACGAATTTTATCAGGTATGTCTTGCCCAGCAGTATATCGCCGAGGGCGGTATTTCCTATGCGAAGGAACTGCTCGAGAAATC
>JAFZQY010000079.1 GCA_017620155.1 Lachnospiraceae bacterium
CGTAAAGACCGGAAAAGCGGTCGTCTGTCTTCTCCTTTATATTGTTGATTAAGCCTGATAGTCTTTCTTTCATAAATAATCCTCCTTAAACTATGATGAAAATGACATATATGCAGGTACCATGATGATTATCATGACTACCGTCAGCATCATTACCATGGGCAGAAGCAGTTTGGTAGATGCTTCCTCTCCAAGCTTGCGGGCTTCGTTTTTACGCAGGGTAAATGCATCTTCGGATTCTTCCTTAAGCATCCCGATCAGGTCTGTGCTGCCTTTCTTCATGTTCTGAATCAGAAGCGCCGAAAACCTCATATACTCGCGTGTCCCGCATCTTTTTCCGAAATGCTCTATCGCATCGCTTTCGGATATACCAACCTCCAGTTCATGCGCCGTTATCAGCAGTTCTTTATCCAGAGATGTCCTGTCAGATGCTCGAAGATCCGATGCCCTGTGCCCGAGCTTAAGAAGACAGTTTCTGACGCTCATTCCCGCTCCCATATACAGGGTGAGCTGTGATACAAAAGCAGGGTATTCTATGAGCAACTGTCTTGATCTCTTCTTAAGCGCGGAGTTTATCTCAGACTCCTTAAACGGGATAAGCATGAGACAGACTATGGCCACACCCATCAGGATCAGCGGGCCGATGTCATCAGCCTTTTCACTCCAGTTTATATTCCCGAATGAGATCGAACGCGGAAGCTGCACGATCTCTTCTGACTCGCTCCTTAAATCCGCTTCGGCAACGGCTTCCATAAGTTCCTCCGCAATGGCCTCGTCCGTAGTCAGTTCCCGCGGACAAACTAAAAGATCCCTGACCAGATACCAATGATCGTGTCTGTATGAGCAATCCCCCGTAAGGGTGACTAAGACAGGTTCTTCAAGCTCTTCGTTATGGACGATCCCGTCATAATCAAGCAGCTCATAATTGCTGCATTCCCAGCCTATCGAGAAAGGATAGCCTTCCACCGATCTGACCATAGAAACCGGATGCAATATATGATCGGCCCGGTCGTTTTCTCCAAGGAGAATCGTGTCAATCTCCGAAGACATATCCTCAAACAGCGCATCTGCCTCATCATATGAATAAACCCGCGCGGGAACGATAACATTCACCGGGTAATCTTTTTCTTCATCATCCACCGTTATCCCGGCGGACAGATCCGCCTCTACATCCATACTGCCGTAAGTATTCCTGTAGATAACATCTCCGTCCTTCAGAACAGCCTGATCAGCAGACAGTAAAGATACCGCGAGGCATATCAGAGAGCCAACAGCCGCCAAAAGCATGATGGTCGATATGATCTCTATGCGGAAAATCTCCATGCGCTTATCCGGCATCTCACCGGGATAAAGTGTCTGTAAGTCAGAAAGAAGTTTCCGATTTTTAAGTATTCTTTTTCCTGAGCCATAACGCCATCTAATTCTTTGGAGGACCATCCGGTTTCCCCACATATGGACCAGAACGGCAGGAGCCAGAAAGACTCTCGAATAGCCTGTATCCGTGACAGGGCATTTTGTTCCGGAGATCTTTGCAGTTATCCATAGAATTATTAAAATGGCCAAGATAATGATGTATATATAGATCATCTACTTCTCCTAACTTCCGTTAAATCCGTATGTCTGTCATCTTCTGTGCGATCAGATACGAAGCTACATAGATCACCAGACAGACCGTCATGATCGCTATGCCTGCCACATTGTGGTAGAGCTCGTCGAAGAATCCCTCGGACGATAAGTCCATGTACAGAATCATGAAAAAAGGTACGAGGCTCATCACATTGGACTCCATTTTCCGGGAACTGATCATGACCGCTATCTCCTGTTCGACATCGGCTTTCTGTTCGATCATCCCGGCCGTCATCTCGATCGTTTCGGTGAGATTTCCGCCGCTTCTTTTTGCAATCGTAAAGACCTCTCCGAACTGTCTGATATCATCCACTCCGCTCCGGGCGCCCAGGTCAAGGAGCATCTGCTCGAGCACGAGATTGTTATCAAGCCCCCGTCTGATATGGTTCAGTTCCTTCACGATGATCCCCCTCGTCCCATAGAGAAGAGTCATGTCCTTCCACGCTTCACGAAAAGAATTCTCTATCGAATAGCCCGCTTTCTGATTGGCGGATATGGATGCCACGGCATCCTTAAACTGCAATCCGAGTTCTCTGCGTCTGCGGTTTCCGTAGTCCTTTCTCCGATACCTTAAGAACCAGGGAATAAACGCAAGGAGCGCTGCCGATACGATATATGAATCATAGAAAAAGTGTCCTACTGCCCAGGCCAGTATCAGTCCGATGAGCAGATTCAATATCAGCTCGGGCAGAGTAAATCTGTAATCTCTGTAATCGATTCTTTTTTCATCGGGAGAGCAAGCCCGCCGCACAGAGTTTATCCGTGCAGATAAGTTCTCCTTCTTTATGCAGTTCTCCGATGATCTTTCCTTCTTCATCAGTTCCGGTTTCCTTAAATCTGTATAGAATATTCCGACCAATCTCGTCGGTTCCGTTGTCTATGATCTCCGTGATCTCGAGCACACGCCTGGATCTGTCCCTGAGTCTTCCGAGATGCACCACGAGATCGATGCCTGAAGCGATCTGTCTTCGTATGGCTCCGAGCGGAAGTTCCATCCCCATCAGGATCATGTTCTCCAGTCTGGAAAGCATGTCCTTGCAGCTGTTGGCATGTCCCGTTGACATGGAGCCGTCGTGCCCCGTGTTCATAGCCTGCATCATGTCAAACGCTTCTCCGCCCCTGACCTCGCCGACTATCACGCGGTCCGGCCTCATGCGCAGGCTGGATTTGATCAGGTCGCGGATCGATATTGGGCGGCATCCCTCAACATTCGCATTTCTGGTCTCCATCCTGACTAAGTTCGGAAGATCAAGGATCTGCAGCTCAGCGTTATCTTCGATCGTGATGATCCGCTCATCCCTCGGGATATAAGCCGAAAGCGCATTAAGAAAAGTGGTCTTCCCGGAGCCCGTACCGCCGCTTATGAATATGTTGTACCTGGCTCTTACCAGGTCGGCGAGTTCGTCGGCAATCTCCGGGGCAAGCGACTCGAAGCGGATCAGATCGTCCATCGAAATCGGCTTATCCGGAAACCTTCTGATCGTAACGATCGGTCCGTTTAAAGCGACCGGAGCCAGAACGATATTTACGCGGGCGCCGTTTTCCAGTCTCGCATCAACTATGGGGTTTGCTTCGTTTACCACACGGTTACATCCCGATACGATCTGCTGGATCACATCCTCCAGTTTTTCTTTGGATTCAAACCTCATCGGATATCTCGAGAGCTTCCCGGATTTCTCTATGAAGATCGTATCGGGTCCGTTGATCATGATCTCGGTGACCGTCGGATCATCCACAAGTTCCTGAAGGATATCGAGCTTACGGAGCGCATGGAAAAGCTTCGTCCGCAGACGTTCTCTGTCGGTCACGCCGAGCTTCCTTACTCTGCCGTCTGATACGATCATGGAATCTATCAGCTCATACAGTTCCTCATCCGTCGTATCCTTTGAGTAGTCGATCTTTCCGATAAGCTCTGCCTGCAGCTCTTTTTTCAGTTCATCAATCTCTGACATGCGAATCCCTATCCCCCATTTTCCCCAGGTCATCCGATATCACGGCTTTCACGTATCCAGCCAGCTCGCTACGCGCAAACATATCCGGCCTGATGGGAACATCAGTAAATTCCGGCAGGTTAAACTTCAATGTTTTGCCCATTATGTCCGCGCGTGAATGCTCGACCATCCAGTTTTCATACTGTTCGAGTTTCGAACGGGATATGAGATCATCGCGTACCAGCGTGTAGATCCGGTCGCAATATTCCATCACTTCCAGCAGTCCGTTCATCGAATCCGTAAGGTCGAGGATCAGGTACTCATAGTCCGTGGCTTTCTCGATCTCCTTTAACACTTCCACCCACCGGTTGCCGGTCCGGTCATATGTGTCGTAATAGGACTGCGCCGGCGGAAGGATATCCAGGTTCCCTACCCGGTGAACCATCAACGGGATCCTGAGCGAGAGCTTATCCTTCTCGCAGTCAAAATAATAAAGAAGGTCCGTAACATCATTTCCGAATTCCGTATTAAACCATCCCGAAAAACCGGAGTAGTTCTCGAAATTCATATACAGCACCCTGTGGTCTGCCCCAAGTAGCTGACCCATGGATAATGCAAATGTGGTCTGCAGACATCTTCGTATCGGAGAGTAGATACCTATCGTTTTCCACTTACAGGATCTGAGCCGCGACTGTGAGGAGGAGTTCATGCCCTCTGGAAGAATCTTTAACACCGAATTGATAAGAACTTCCCGACTCTGAAACCTGTCAATAAGTACCGCATGCTCCGCTACGAAGTCCGGGTTTTCCCTCAGCAGTATAAGAGTCACCGGAAGCGCCTGCATAAGATCGGAATCATAAGCTGATTCACTGATGATCGCTGTATCGACTTCATGTGCCGCCGCGTATTCGCATAAAGCCGAACTGCTGGTAAATGTCGATATTTTGAAATTCCCGTATAGTACTTCATCCAATGCTCCGCTCAGATTCATGGCGTAGTACGGATCCAGGTCACATACGGCGATTGTCCTCTCATTCATAGATGCACATATCCTCCCAAGCTGACCGCCGTACCGATAAGAAGCGGTATCGTAAAGTGGATCTGATGACTTTTAAGCTGCTTGATCTTCACCTGTTCAGGCTGCTCATACATGAGGATCCTTCCCGATTCCGATACGGCGGATATATAGTTTTTCATGACTCTCAATCTCGCGATGAGCGTATGTGATGTGACCATCCTGACCAGTCCAATACATGCTCCGCAGACAAACGAGATAAAAAGCGCCTGCAGGGAATCGGGGAAAGTCATATAGGCGGGGAGTATCATGATCAGTTTGATGTCTCCTGCCCCGATCGTCCCGATCATGAACAGCGGATACAGGATCAGCAGGAGCAAAAAACCAAAGATCAGAGCAATGAGTGCATCCTGAACGGATGAACGGCAGATCACCCATGCCTGGGATATGATCATCCCGATCGTTGTTACTTCTCTCGGGACCCGCCCGTCATACGCATCGTGCGCCGCAGCGACCGAAAGTATAACGAGACACAGAAACAATAGATTTCCTTTCGTCTGTAAATAAATATGTGTTGATCGTGGACCTGAAAAAGGTCCGTCTGACCGGCCGTGGAAAAAAGCCGGAAAGATGTGTACCCGTCGGTACACGCATCTGATGCAGATGCATCAATTCGGTGTGAAATGCATCATACAATCTGATTTTTGAATTTGCAATACCTTTTTCGCAAAAAGATATTACTTGTATCAGTTTTGTAAGATTCTGACAAAATCCGCCTTTGAAGCAGACATAAAAAAGGCCCCAAATGATGTAAATCACATCATTTGAAGCCTGTCAAAATGCCTCTTAAACGCACCGGACATTTCTTAACTAAAAAAGCCCGGCATCAATTTGTATACGCATCATATAATGCAACATGATCGTAAATGCATCTCCATACGCTCCATGCATTCCCGGTCACGCATATATAATGCTTGCCTTCATTCGAGACCTGATAGCTTGCGGCGCAGCATCCGCTCTCATTTACAAAACCGGTCTTGGCGCACATAACTCGTCCGTGGACATCCTTGTCTTCGATCCTGCGGATGAACCAGTTGGAGATCTCGATCCCTTCAGGATGCTCCTCGGTGGAAGATGTCGTGTAGATACGTGTATTCATTATCTGTCTTGCGAGGTCATTCTCTGTCGCCGCCTTCATGATCATCGCCATGTCCGTCAGCGTGCAGTAGTGATCGTCATTATAGACCCCGATGCAGTTGGTGAAGTGAGCGGTATCGTTCAGTCCGAGTTCTTCGAGCTTATCGTTCATCATTTCCACAAAAAGTTCTTCACTCCCGGCCACATATTCCGCCAGTGCAAGAGCCGCATCAGCTCCCGAAGGAAGTATCGTCCCGTACATCAGATCCCTGACAGTCACTCTTTCTCCCACGGAAAAACCGACCGCGGAGCAGTCATGTTTATACACATAATCCGTGATGGATATGTCCATCATATACAGGTCGTCAAGGTCGGTGACATGCTCGGCCGCAACCAGAACCGTAAGTATCTTGGTCATGGAAGCGGGATAGATCCGGATATCAGCATCCTTCGCCGCAACAACCGTTCCGTCATCGGCATCGATCAGGACCGCATACTCGCTCATGACCTCCTCGGGAACAGGGCCTGCATCCGCCATCCCGGTCACTTCATATCCGTCGAAGAAGAGTTCTTTTTCTTCTGAATAAACTTCCGCATAAGGACCCGGAGCAGTGTGGTCGATGATCTCTACTTCTTCCTGCTCTTCTTTCTCCGCCTCTTCCTGATCGGAACCCGGGATATCTGCTGATTCTATGGATTCTACTTCGATGACCGCAGCATCTTCGCGATCTTCATGCAGATTGATGCTTTCGCGGATCTTTCCTCCGAAGAAAAAAACCGCTATCGCGATGAGTACTGCTATGAGAAGCCACGGCGTGATACGCCGTCTGATCTCCTGACGTTTTTTGGCTCTGCGCATCGCTTTAAGACGCGCTTCGGAATTAATGTCCATCTATTCTGTAAGGCGGCAGAGTCAGATTCCCCGAAGCCGCCCGATTATCTCCTCTAACTTATCGATCACCGCATCGATCTCATACATCCTGTTTGATGCGGCAAGTGTGAATCTGATCGCGCTTCGTGCCTCGTCCCGGCTCCTGCCTATGGCGAGCAGCACGTGCGACGGATCAAGGGCCCCTGAAGAGCAGGCCGAACCGCTGGATACGCAGATTCCTGCCCGGTCCAGCATGATGAGCGCGGTCTCTCCTTCGATCCCTTCAAAAGATATATTTACGTTGCCGGGAAGCCTTTTCGAAGGATGTCCGTTCAGTTTCGTTCCCGGTAACTCGGTAAGAATTCTCGATATCATATGGTCGCGCATGTGGACGACCTCGGCGCTTTCCAAATCCATCCTTTCACAGGATATGGATGCAGCTTCGCCGAATCCCACGATTCCGGGAGCGTTGAGCGTACCCGCGCGCTTTCCTCTCTCCTGGGAACCGCCGGAGATAAAAGGCGTAATGTTTAAACCTTTCCGTACATACAGAAGTCCTACACCCTTGGGACCTCCCAGTTTATGAGCCGATGCGGACATGAGGTCTATGTTCATCCGTCCCACATCGACCTTTATATGCCCGAATGCCTGCACCGCATCCGTGTGGAAAAGTATCCCTTTTTCACGGGCAATCCGGCCGATCTCTTCCACCGGCTGGATCGTTCCGATCTCATTATTGGCCATCATTACGGAGATTATCACAGTCTCGGGGCGGACGTGCTTTTCCACAAGAGCCGGATCCACAAGCCCTTCTTCGGATACCGGAAGGTAAGTGACTGTAGTACCCAGTTTCTCGAGTCTCTTGCAGACTTCGATTATCGCATGGTGCTCTATCTGTGTGGTGATGACATGGCAGTCCTTAAAACCGCGCTCCTCACATGCAGAAAAAACAGCCCAGTTGTCAGACTCGCTTCCGCCCGAAGTAAAAAAGATCTCCTCGGGAAGCGCTCCTATCTTAGCTGCGATTTTTGCTCTGGCATCGGCTACGGCCCGCGCACTTTTTCCCGCAAATCTGTATACTGCGGAGGGATTTCCGAAAAGGTCTTCCATGTAGGGAAGCATGGCCTCCCGAGCCTCGGGGAGCATCGGCGTCGTTGCGGCATGGTCCATATAGATAAGCGAATTTTCGGCTGATGCGTCCGTCATTTACGCTTCTCCTTTTTCGGGCATGCCGTAAAGCAGTCCGCGGCTTCCGGTAGCGATGTAGAACCTGCCGTAAACTCTCGGATCACCGTCTATGCTGTTGATATCTCCGAACATCTGATACTTATTGTTAATGCGCACATACGAACCGCCTTCGTCGACGGTACGATAGAATCCGTAACTGCCCTCGATCGAACCCACCAGGTACAGAGCCTTCGGATCCTTCATATAGTCGGCGCCGGGGGCGCCGAGCCCCAGACCAACTCGGTATACCGCATCACCCTGCTCGCTTAATCTGTAGACATGCAGACGCATGTTTTCAACGTCAAAAGTTATCTTCCAAAGACCGGGCTTGCCAACCGCAGCATAGAATACCCCGCGGCTGCCCGAGTCGCCGCGCACTTCGGTCTTGTTCGCACAGTCGATCCTGGCAAAATCTACCTTCGGGAAGACTTCGGGAGTCTTAAGCTGAACGAAATTGTCTCCGCTGTCGGTACTCACATAGAAAGTCGAATCGTCCCCGAATCCGTAGAACAGCGAGCTGTCCACACGGTCGGAGAAGACCTTGATCCCTCCGCTTAGCACATGCTCGCCCTCGGTATTCTTAAAGACGGATACATCAAACGACTGTCCGCCGTCATGACTAACTATCACTCTGGATATCGGAAGAGCAATCCCGTCGGCCACACCCCATACGATATGGTTCGCATCGGGAGAGAGCGCCGCCCAGCCGCTGTTTACGTTCGGTTTTTCTATCTGTCTGAACGCATTGTCCAGTTCGTCGCATATGCCGTAAGGAAGTTGAAGCCTCTCGAAGCTTTTCCCTCCGTCATGAGAAAGGATCAGTCCGCCTCTGGTCTCACCTGTCCAGTTTCCGCGCGGTGTCACCAGGACTGTGTTTGGATCCTCGTCAGAATAGTCCGCATTGATGCATGTGATATAGCGGTTTCCTCGATCATCCGCGAAAGAGTTCGCGCACTCTTTTCCGGGATCGGTAAAAGCAAATCCGCCCAGGTCGCCGACTATGTCGTAGACATATGCATCGCCTGACGGAGGTGAATAGACGTTCAGATGCACCGTCTCTTCGAGGCCCGCACACTCGTCATGGAAAGTCACAACATCAGCCTGAATGTCGTCTGTCATAAACACGCCGGTTCCGGTATTGAACCACGCCTGGTGATCGTCGTGGGGGTTAAGTTTTAAATCGGTAAGCCAGTGTATGAGATTACGCCCGCCGTTATACTCGGGCTTCATATATGAGGTGCGAAAATCCATCCGACCGATATCGAGCCCGTGAAGAACGCACTTCCAGGTTTCGCCGCAGTCAATCGATCTGTATATGCGGTCGCCGTCTTCGGCACAGATCGTGGATGCGACTAAAAGACCGGAAGTCTCCGTGCCGGCACTTATTCCGCTGAAACCATACTCAAGTATCGTTCCCTCTCCATGCGAAAACTCCGGCGTGATATCTTCGGGAGTCATGGTGTCCCAGTCGTATCTGAAGATGCGTCCGCCGATGCACGAGCCTCCGTCGCAGCTGTATCCGAGTTCGCGAACATAGGCATTACGGCCCATCATCGAAAAAGTAACATAGAGATACTTATCATCCATCGCATATCTCTGAGCGACATATCCCGCAAACTTAACGCCTTCGACTTCCCTGTTTGCAGGACCTTTAAGCGGTTCAAATGACTTACCCTGATCTTTTGATATATACAGGCTGTGTCCGCGAAGCGTATCGGAAACCGCGGTGGTAACTCCCGCGCATGCTGCAAAAAGTATTTTTCCATCGGTGCTCTCGCCCACAAACGTCATATATTCATCGGGAAAAGATTTCACATGCTCCCATTCTTCGCCCTGGTCTTTTGAGCGCCACAGACCTGATGTCTGGCTTGCAAAATAAAGGACGTCGGGATCGTCTCTGTCAACGATCAGGCGATACCCGGTGCCGCGGCCGTTTAGATTTCCGTGCACGGGCATGGGCATGTCAAAGTATCTGAAACTCAAACCTCTGTCATGGGAAACGGCAAAGACGCCGTGCGGTTTCTCACGTACACCGCAGGCGATATAGAGATAATCCGGATCGGAATGATCGAGCGCAAGCGCTATCGGATAAGTCTCCGACAGATCCTTCATCGTCACATGATCGATGAGGCTGTACCATCTGTGACAGGCACGGTCATAACCATAGGTACCGCCTATGTCGGTCCGGATGTACATAATGGACGGATTTTTCTCATGAAAAACAAAGCCGGTCACATATCCGCCACCGGGAATCGGGCAATTCAGATATACGTAACTCTCTTTTTCCATTTAGTTTTCTCTTTTTACTAACCTGTTTTTTGCATTGGAAAGGCCTGTCACCAGACGTCATAAGAAGCGTCCGACAACAGGCCCGCAGAATCAGTTTATAAATAAACCGTACCACTCGCTCCGTGGTTTAACTCGCAAAGTAATTATATCATCTGTGAC
>JAFZQY010000080.1 GCA_017620155.1 Lachnospiraceae bacterium
GGAACAGCTCCTGTGTCGTAAACGGCACAAAGATCGCCGTTGAGCTTGTCGTCATACCACGCTGGATATCAACGAGGTTATTTGCAAGCGGAAGGCTGCTCATGAGTCCCTGCTCCTGCTGGAAATCAAGGCGAACCAGATTGCAGTTGTGCTTCTGAGCTATCGATTTTGCCTGGAAGACATTGTTCTCAAGCTCCTGCTCTGTCCTACCGGTGTTCATGATGATGAACGTGAGCAGGAACATCCTCTCGTTCTGTGACTGCAGCTCCTTTAAGAGAGCCTTGGCATCCTTGCCGAATGTCGCAAGATCGGACGGGATGATATCCATGTCGTACCCGGCTCTGACCGCCTTCTTCTGCTCCTCGATCTTTGATCTGTCAAGCTCGGTGATCGTGTGCTTTACGGTCTTTATCGCCTCATTCTGGTCCACAGACCTGATATGCATCGTTACGATCTGGCTGGACTCCATGTTTAAAAAGTCAGCCAGCATCCTGTCGCTGATATCCGATGCATCGATGGATAAAAAGCTCATGGCCCCGTAAAGGCTTCCCATCTTGAATCTCCTGCCGTTAGGAAACTCAAATCCGCTGGGTGCGATGAAATCCTTTACAGAAAGCCCGGAACCGGTCAGGTATTTCCAGTCAAAGCAGAACTTCTCCTTATCTCCCATATGGAACTGCTGATGCATAAGGAAAAGCCTCTCCCTGCCGTTTAAGACCTTTGCCTGTACACCAAGTCTCTTGAAGTTATTAAGGATGTCCGTCTCGATATGGATGATCCTGGGCTTTGCCACCTTCATGGATTCAGCATGGATACCGAAGGTTAAGTACTTTGTCTTCGTAAGTCCGTTATTACCGGCTTCCATCTGATGAAAGAGCATCGTAGAGTATTCATCTCTTACGGAATTGAACCCGTCCCTCCTGTGCGGGATCGCAATGCTCGATCTGAAGTCCTCCACATCCGTTGCCATGTTCATGAATGAAAGCTCGAAATGCACGGAACTGTCGAAGAAGTTAAGGAATGAACACCACTCCTCAAATATCTCTGTCTTATCCTCCTGCAGTGCCAGCTGATAGTTGATGTCCTGAAACTGTATCGTCTTTGTGTAATAGTCCGTTCCGACTCTGCAGATGCCGTCCTGGAACATTCGCTCGAACGGAATGCTCTGCTGAGCCGTGCGCGGGATCCCGTCATCATTACGGGCTTTATCAATGATCGCTCTTACTTCCTTTTGTTCTGCACGGTTTAGATGTGCAGGCATTTTGATGTCTCTCGTCTTCTGCTTCTTAAAAAAGGGTATCAAGCTCGTCTCCTCCTTTCGCCTTTTTCTCCGGTCTCATCGCGTAAGAGTACATCACGATCTCCATGATCTCTTCTTCCGCGTCTTTATACCTTCCAAGTGCGGCATAATTGTTATTTGTCTTATAAGGCCTCTGTCTTGGCCTTACGAATGTCGCCTCGATCAAATGTCCCAAGATGACTTCAAGGTGCTGTCCGTTCTTTTCATACATAGCCAGGAAGAAAAATGGCATCATGATCACCATCATCCCTATGGCTGCCGTACTTACGGATGCTATCTGCTTTATCAAAAAGAATGACGGCACTCCGAAGAGCGCCGCCACGCTAAAGCAGATCAGCTGTCTTTTCGTCAGATTGAACATCACCTTACTCTTCACCTTCGTCAGATCACGAGGCACCGAAATATATGATGCTGCCATAACCATTCCTTTCGTTTAATGTGCATGTAATATTGCCTTGGCTACTGATCCTGTCTTAAACAGCGTAAATGCCAAAAGGATCGTGTAACCCATGACTCCCCACAGGGAGCCGATGATATCTGTCGAGAACGATATACCCTGAATGAGTACCGCATA
The DNA here is from genome assembly GCA_017620155.1 of Lachnospiraceae bacterium. Taxonomy (GTDB): domain Bacteria; phylum Bacillota; class Clostridia; order Lachnospirales; family Lachnospiraceae; genus XBB2008. The sequence continues at coordinate 1,875 of JAFZQY010000080.1, forward strand.
GATCCCGACGCATATCATGATCAGAAATCCCTGGAATCCCAGTGCAAATAATGACCTTAAGTAGTTCTGCCCTATCATCCCCTGCTCCCTGTTTCCGAAGGTCGCAAAGGGTATCGGTGCAAGGCTTACCATGAGATAGATCTCGATCATCCTCGCATATACGATGACGAAGATAAGCGCTGATAAGATGTATATCAGGAACTGCACGACAAATGACTGCAGGAATATCGAAAGAAGCGGGCCTATGTCCATCGCTTCCAAAGTGCTCTGCATGGTCGTTAAGGTGCTTGCATCAATAGCTGTTGAACTGCCGATGATGCCGCCTGCATTGTTCACTACATACTGCGCCACATCAAAGATCGCCATCGTGATGTTCATCGTGTTTGTGATAAGTGTCACTGCTACAAAAGTCTTGAATATCCACTTCCAGAAGATCCAGGTTTCAAAATGTGCCAGATTATTTCGCGCGATGACCAGTTGGATGAGCTCGTATACTGCCACGAATGTAAGGATTATCCCCGCTATCGGCATGATCACGTTCTCCGATATCGTCCGGATCATGTTAAAGATCGAAGGAGAAAAAGCCGCCGGTGTCGTTCCAACCTCAGCAGCTATCTGTCCTACCTGATTGTTTACCGAATCGAAGGTATTTCCCAGGTTATTCATGATCCCTGATACGAGCAGCCCCCTGAACCAGTCCTCAATCGACTGAAGTATGCTGTCCACGTTAACCTCCTCTTCCTTTTGCCTTTGGAGCCGGGATCCTTCGCCCCGGCTCCTGTCCGTGTGCTTAAGCTATTTCTCTTCGTCTGATCAGAAGAGTCCGGAAAGCAAAGGAACAAGAGTGATACCGATAAGTGCAACACCACCACCGGCCATCAGCTGCTTCATTCCCTGGCTCTTACTACCGGGGTTGTCGTTACCGTAACCTTCCATGAGGTTGATAGCTCCCCAAATGCCGAGACCTGCACCAAGTGCAACTACGAGTGTCTGAAGTACGCCTACTGCGCTGTTGAAAAATGCCATGATATAAATCCTCCGTTTTAAATGCTTGTTATTAGTTACGCGATATTCAGTTGTCTTTCCGCGGGCCCGTCGACTGACCCGCAGATATGCGCGCATAATAAAAAGCCCCTTGGTCTCCCAAAGAGCTTCTTAATCGTGGTTCGGATCCGACTTACTGATCCATGTCGATGACTTCGTATACATCATCGGGTTTCAGAATTAAGTTGTGATCCAGATATTTCTCGATATCAAATCGATACTTACCGTTGGCATCCGAAGTGTATTTATACATCGGATGTTTAGTCAGGTCATACTTATCCGACAGAAATGGTCTTACACCTCTGACCTGGACGATACATTTCCCGCCGTCCATAACAGCCAGCTCATCGATACTCATAAGATCATGACCCAACTTCTGATAATTCATGTTGTAGCTCTGGCTTGTTCCCCTGGTCTCTCCCGTGTTATACATATCGATCGTCTCTTTACCGAGCGTGGTGTTGAGATCCTTAAGGGTTGTCTGCTCTGAGCCGCCAAGGAACACCTGCGAATCACAGTTGCCTATGATCGTATCGGCGTTGTCCTTGTATATTGCCTTAAGCTGCGATTTTGCCTGCAGCACAAGAGCCGCTGATATCTCACGGCTTCGTATCGTTGCCATGAGCTTCTCAAGGTTCGGGATCTGTCCGATGTTTGCCGCCTCATCTATAAGGCATCTGACATGTACCGGTAATCTCCCGCCGTATTCATCATCTGCTTTTTCGCATAACAGATTGAATAATTGTGTGTAGATCATGCTGACAAGGAAGTTAAATGTCCCATCCGTATCCGACATGATAAGAAACAGTGCTGTCTTTTTATCCCCGATCGTATCAAGGTCCAGTTCGTCGTATGCCGTGATCTCTCTAAGTTCCTGGATATCAAAGGGCGCAAGTCTCGCACCGCAGCTGACAAGTATGGAACGCGATGTCTTCCCGGCAGCAAGCTTGAACTTGGCATATTGGCGCACCGCAAAATGATTCGGATCACGCTTTTCCAGGTTCTCAAACATCAGATCCACCGGATTTTTAAAGGTATCATCATCCTCCCTGATCTCCATCGCATTGATAAACTCAAGCAGCGTATTAAAGTTCTGCTCTTCGACCGGTGCCTCATAATGGATATATCCGATAAGCGCCGAATACAGCAGTTTCTCCGCTTTCTGCCAGAACTCATCTCCGACCTTGCCATCTCCCTTTGTGTTCACAATGAGCGTATTTACGAGCTTTAAGATGTCCTTTTCGTTATGGACATATACAAAAGGGTTATAATGCATCGACTTCTTGAAGTTGATCGTATTAAAGACTTTTACCCTGTATCCGCCTCTAAGGAGCACTTCCCCAAGCTCGCAGACTATTTGGCCTTTCGGATCCGTGACAACGTATGACGAATGCATTTGTAAGATGTTCGGCTTTATAAAAAAGCGGGTCTTACCTGAGCCGGAACCTCCTACGATCAGCACATTCTTATTTCTTGCGTATTTGGGGTCTGCCGGTCTTGAGTTCATGGTTATCCGCTCTGTCTGTGATA
>JAFZQY010000081.1 GCA_017620155.1 Lachnospiraceae bacterium
TCCTTCCGATGGTGTTCAGCCACTTCCAGGCGATCCCCGAAACAGATTACCTGTAAGATCTTTTTCGCCAAAGTCTTCACGCTGATGGGCTGGGATCCCAAAGATCGATATAAGCTGCTCGGAAAGCTCATCCGTTCCAAGAATGAGCTTCTGTTTGTTTATGATCTTTCATCGCCGGAAGTATATGCCAGAAGTGTTAGTGAAGATGGAAAGGTAAAGACATCGCGAACTCCAAACTATCCTTCAAACTGGCAGAACCAGTTCGGATTGCCAGTCACCGAACACCAAGGCAGCCTCATCGTTAATATATTCAAAGAATCAGCTGTATTTGGTCTTGAAAAGGATCCGAAAGGCACTGATAAAGCGGAAGTATTATCATCCATAAAACAGGAAAGTGAGGTGGAACAATATGAGCAGCTATCTATCACCGACACAATGGAACAAACCAATAATGACGATAGACCTGAAGAAACGTCGTCTTCGCCTGTACAAACACATCCTTCGCCTACTGGGGGATCCTGACTATGTCCAGTTTCTTGTAAATCCTGAGAAGAAATGCTTCCTTGTGCGCCGCGGGGAGGAAACCGAACCCGGATCCCAGAAAATATACTGGACCATCCTTAACGATAGCGGTCAGTGCTGCGAATTCTATAGCAAACCCTTTGTAGAAACTCTTCATTCTGTGTTTTTTGATAAGAACGACGAGCAAACCTACAGAATCATCGGCGATTACCACGCACGCCGCAGATTTATTGCCTTTGATCTGAAAGACTCAGAACCTATAACCTACGAACCGGAGGCCTTGGAATCTTCATGCAACCAGAATCCGAATGCAGATACGGAATACACGAACTGAATATCGATGAGGATTTCAGACGACTTCACATACCCATGGTAGAAAAGAAACTGAAACGCCTTGAGCAGAACATATATCAGCGCGGGTCAACTAAACCGATCCTCATATGGAACGGATATATCGTAGACGGCCATAAGCGATACGAAATATATCATCGACGCAACATTCCTTTCCGCACCCAGGCACTTAACCTATCCAGTCGCACCGCAGTTATGGAATGGCTATGCGATAAGAACCTGCTAAGGCTCGATCTCACCGAAGAATACAGGAAATACTTTATCGGAAAGAAGCTCCTTCTTCAATACTCTCTCATAAAAGAGCCGGACACAGACACTCCGAACAATGATGATACTGGCGGCGTACCGCAAAACAAATATTTACTGGCTCTGCAGATCGGACAGGCTTTTAACCTGTCTTTTGTTACCATACTCAAATATGCCCAGTACACCGATGCCATAGACTCGATATATGCCTGTGAGCCTACCATTGCTGAGCAGATACTTACCAGCCGCGTAAAGGTCTCTCATGATAATGCCATGCTGATCTCACAGCTTTCACCGGAAGAGCTCAGAAAGTTGCGAACTGGCTTTGATGCCGGAAAGTATGACCGCCTTGTCTCTTCTCAGATATGGCATGAAGTAAGGACCAGCAGAAAAACTACGCCTTCCCGCCCAAGGAAAAAAGCAGAGCAGCCGAAGGCCGAGATCAAAAACATGCCCAAATATGATCCGGACGCTGAATTATTGAGTCTGACTCTGACAATCCCCATGTGGAAAAGCAGCATGGAGCGTGTTAAAACAACCGCCGATTTTAATCATACAACCGATAATGCCAAGAACAAGCTTCTGAGCCAGCTATCTGTATTATCGGATGCTATTGAGCAATTATCATCATTCATCAAGGAGGCAACCAATGAACAACGAAACGGAGCAGAATCTGGAGCAGTATGTGCCGAAGGTGCATTACGAACTGATCCCGATAAAGAATCTGGTATCGAACCAGGAATATCAGAGGAATCTGTCACAGAAACACGTTCAGAAGGCGGCAGCCAACTTTGATATATATCAGATCAATCCCGTAAAGGTCAGCCGGCGTGATGGAGTGAACTATGTTTTTAACGGGCAACATACGATTGAAATCATCGCTCTTGTATCAGGCTCCCGTGATACACCGGTATGGTGCATGATCTACGATGATCTGCAATATGAACGGGAAGCGGATATCTTTGCGAATCAGATGAAGTATACCAAACCCCTTCTGCCTTACGAGATCTTCATGGCCAATATCGAAGCGGGTAACGACAAACAGCTCATTATCAAGGAACTCGTCGAATCTTATGATCTTGAGATCACTGCAAACACTTCCCCCGGCGGGATATGTGCCGTATCCACGCTGGAGAGCATTTACGACAAATATGGTTTTCAGTGCCTGGATCGCGTTCTCCGACTGTGCATCGGTACATGGGAGGGTGCTTCCCTGTCGTTCAGCGCCAATATGCTCAATGGTATCTCGAGAGTCATAAATGCTTATGGGGATACTGTAAAAGATGAGCTTTTCAAGGAACGCCTGAGCCGGATATCCATAAAGGAGCTTACACGGACAGCCAAAGAGCGCCGCGCCGGATCCCTCGGATACGCAGAAGCAATCGTCACGTTCTATAATAAGCGAAGCCGCTTCGGATTATCTATGGAAAAACTCTATACGCACAAATCCAAAAAGAAAGAGGAAAGCGATACAGCGGAGCCGGCTCCGGAGAATGAGCAGGATACTGAATCCGAAGGCTATGATCAACTGACGCTTGACGATGCTGTAAACAACCAGGAGGTTACAGGCTAATGGCATCTAAAAAAATATATGATAATACCAGCCATTTTCCGACAGATTCGCTACCTATCCCGGATTTCCCCGCCGATATCCATGCCGTAGCGATCTATAACCGATTTGGAGAAAGATCTCAAGATAGCGTTTACTCCGATGAAGTTCCGATGCGCCCCATGAGACTTTTTATTCTCGAGCATCCTTCCTGGAACTATATTGATAAGTATATTGATTATGGCCACAGCAACTCTGCTTTTGATCGTATGCTAAAAGACTGCCGTGATAAAAAAATCGACCTCGTTATTACAGCCTGTGCGAGCAAATTAGCAAGGGACAGCGTTTCAGTTTTTGACAGAATACACATGCTACAAGAATGCAGCGTCGGAGTATATTTTATGTCAGAAAACCTGTATTCTTTAGACGAAAATCACGCCATGGTCCTATCGCTGCTAAATGCATTAGCCCTGGAGGAAAACTATCATAAGTCATATGCTATCCCGCAATCACAGCGTTTTACCGAGGGCGAATATAAAACTGCCGATGAAATCCTCTCTGAGACGGGCGAATAGCTTGCTCTATTTCTTATTTACCTTCCAGTACCCTCGAGTTCCGTCTATCCTCTCCAACCGCTTCTGTTCCTTCAGATCATCCATTGCCCGTTGTACTGTACTTCTCGATACATCAAGATCGTCTGCCAGCTCTTTTTGAGTAATGTGCGGATTTGATTCTACCTTTTCAAGAATACGATCATATAATTCCTGACCATTAGCATCAAGATTAGCTTCATTAGCATCATGATTAGCTTCATTATTAGCATCAATTAGCTTCACATTAGCCTCATTGCTTGAAGCTAATGCATTGGGACTGAATGGTATAACAATCCTGAAAACATCGCCCTCTGTCAAGATCGGCTCTGCATGAGCATACAGTTTCGTATACTTATAAAGGTTTCTCATGCCGGATCCCAGTGTATCGGCTCGTCCGATATTTACAAAGAAGCTGGCCAGAAGCGGATTTTTAGGATACGGCGAAAACTCCGTGATGCTGAGCGGTCCGTTAAACTTTGACTTGCTCCAGTTCTCCGTACGGAGCTGATCTTTCTCTATGATAAGTTTCGCCGGGAAAGCATTGGAATAGTCTCGATGAATCAGTATATTGCTGATAACCTCGCGTGCAATGCGTACCCTGGCATCAACGCTTATATCATTCTCAAGAACATGCCTGTTATCCATATGCTTCAGGCAGAAATCCATAAGCCTGTCATACGCTTCAATCAGATTCACATCCACCATATCCCGGTCATCATACCGGTCAACGTTATCCACGCGATATATGGCATCCGTTATATAGCCAGGCACACACGTTTTGATAACCTCAGGCTTGCCGAACAGAAGGACAGCCGCAAGATTAAAACCGCTCTCCCCGGTAACCATATTCTGAACATAAAGACCGGCAGAGCGCATGATCTCCATATCATCCATGCTCTTCCAAGGATGCTTCTCCTGATTCTGCTCCCTGGCAAGTTCACGAACCTTGTCCATAAGTTCCAGTTTCAGATGCGATTCATTTGCATAAGGCAGTATCTGCTGTTCCCGGTATTCTGACGACTTGCGTGATATGATCTCCGCAACACGATCATTCTTATCCGTTACATCCTGATCAGAATCATCATTCCTGTCATAAACTCTTTTATTGCAATAGCAGAGCTGAGACATCGGCGGCACATATGTCCACAGAACCGTCATACCATCATAATCAAACTCCTCCAGCTCCAGATATAACGTCGGTTTAAACATGTTCGGATTATTCAGGGTGGTGATGAAATTACGCTTCATATCATAGACACTGTCTTTGTTAACGCCCCGAACCTCTCCAACCTTACGTCCGTCTTTTTCTACCTCAACAACCCCCAGCAGAACATGACCGCCGTAACGGTTACTGAAGGAGCTGATGGTCTCAAACACATCCGAACTCAGCTTGTTCTCATTTTTCTTATATTCGATTGTGAAACCCTCTCCGGAATCGAGGAGTTTCTGCATAA
>JAFZQY010000082.1 GCA_017620155.1 Lachnospiraceae bacterium
CAGATTCCAGCATCCCGTTGCAGGTACCTATAAGAAGGAAAGACTTGAGCAGGGTAAGAAGTACTTCTCAGTAGCATCAGGCGGTGGTACAGGACGTACACTTCATCCCGATAACATGGCAGCAGGTCCTGCTTCCTACGGTATGACAGATACCATGGGCCGTATGCACTCAGACGCTCAGTTTGCAGGTTCTTCTTCAGTTCCCGCTCACGTTGAGATGATGGGTCTGATCGGTGCAGGTAACAACCCTATGGTTGGTATGACCGTTTCCACAGCAGTTTCTATCGAAGAAGCAGCTAAGGCAGGTAAGTTCTAAACCGGCCTGACGGATTTCGTAAGAATATAACTGATAAGATCCCGACGGATTTCCGCCGGGATCTTTTTTGTTCACTATTAATCTGCTATCGCCTGCTCTTTCGCCTCAGATCAGCCTCATAAGCTTGCAGTTGGGAATCCCCTCTTTCCAGAAGTCCGCCCTTTCGCGTTCTTTTATCCTGCATACGATGCTCGAGTTCATCGCGCCGTGTCCGACAATCAGGACATCCTTGCCTTCGTTTAACAGTGGATACACTTTTTCGTCCAGGAACTCACCGGTTCTTGCAAATAGATCGTCCAGGCTCTCGGCTCCTCCCGGCGGATCCGTATAATTCGCGGGATCCTTGAAAAAGACATTGATCGGGCAGTCGGGGATGCTGAAACTGTTCTCGATCCCCTCATAATCTCCGAAGTACATCTCCTTTAGGCGGTCGTCGTAATATATCGGGACATCGCGGCCTTCAAGCAGGATGTCGGCCGTTTCTCTTGCGCGGATAAGCGGCGAGCAGAAACAGATGTCGAAACGGACATTTCTGCACTCTTCATGCGCCTTGCGGGCCATTGCCCTGCCTTCGTCATTAAGCGGGATATCGGTCTGTCCCTGAAGCTTGTATTTTGAATTCCAGTCTGTAAGTCCGTGTCTGATGATATAAAGCATTTTATGATTTTCCGTTAGCGGGCGGGTTTAATACTGTGTCTTCGGGGAACAGTTTTTTCCTGAAAGAAAGGTATCTTAGCCATGCGGTGAAGCCGCTCATGATCCATACGACTCCGACCGACCACCATATTCCCCATACTCCGATCGCGGGGATCGCGGTCAGCATGAAAGGCACGGTGAATCTGCCGATGACTTCGACGATTCCGTTAAGCAATGCGAAGAATGCATCTCCGAGACCGTTTAACACACCCCTTACCACATATATGAGTCCGAGTGCCGCATAGAAGAGGCTGGTGATCCGCACGGCTGCGCCGCCCATTGCGATGACATCGGCATCCGTGACAAACAGTCCGACGAAAGCACCTCCCCACAGCTGCATAACAACCAGCATGGCCAGGGAAAATACAGCCATCATGATCAGTGCTTTACTGTATCCTTCAACTATCCTCCGGTTTTGCTTTGCACCGAAGTTCTGCCCGGTATAAGTGGACATGGCAGCGCCGAGCGTCTGATATGGCTGATGAATGATCTGCTCGATCCTGCTCGTAGCTGTAAAGGCAGCTACCGCGATCGCACCGTAAGCGTTGACTACACGCTGGAGAGCCATGCATGATATGGCGATCATGGAAAACTGCATCGATATGGGCACGCCAAGCCTGATGATCGAGCGCATGAGGTCCCGGTCAATCTTAAAATCTTCGGATTTCAGCTTGAAATACGGATTTTTGCGGATCGCATAGACTATGCATCCTATCCCCGACAGGAACTGCGATATCACAGTCGCGATGCCGGCTCCGCGTACGCTCATCTTCATATAATAAACGAAGAGGAAATCCAGACCGACATTCAATATGCATGAAAAGATCAGGAAATACAACGGAGTCTTGGAATCGCCCAGAGCCCGCAGCATCGACGAAATGAAATTATATATTGATACAAAGACGATGCCTATGCACATGATCCTGATGTAGGCCAGGGAATCAGGCATGATATCGGCGGGCGTCTTAAGCAGATTCAGTATCGGCCTGGACAGGCTGTATGCGATCATCCCGATGATCGCAGGATAGACGAGCATGATATAAGCGGTGTTTGTGATGCATTTTTTGACCATCGCATCATCTTTTCTTCCGAAATGCTGGGAAGTGATGATGCCGCCGCCGTTGCCGATACCGTTGCAGAGCGCGAAGAAAAGGAAGGTCACCGAGGCGGAAGCCCCTATGGCCGCAAGTGCATTAGCACCTACAAGACGCCCCACTATCACCGAATCGGCCAGGTTGTACAATTGTTGGAAGATATTACCGATAAGCATGGGGATGGAAAAACGGACCAGAAGGCTTACGGGCTTTCCCTCCGTCATATCCAGGATATTCGAGGTATGCTTTTCGTGACTGTTCATACGAGCCATTTTATCACATATTGCGCCCGTTTACTTGTGAATATCAAAAGAATGTGATAAAGATATAAGAGTATCCAATGTCTGATTTATAAAGGAGATCATTATGTTTGCGGATTCATTTTGGTCACTGCTCCCCGCGATCATCGCGATAGCACTGGCACTGATCACCAAGGAAGTTTATTCCTCACTTTTCATCGGTATTCTGTGCGGCGGCCTGTTATATTCGGGCTTCAGCTTCACCGGTACCATGGAGCACGTATTTGTTGACGGTATGATCGGTCAGCTCTCCGACGGATGGAATGTAGGTATCCTGATATTCCTCGTAGTCTTAGGAAGCATGGTCATGCTGATGAATCGTGCCGGCGGCTCGGCTGCATTCGGACGCTGGGCTGTAGAGCATGTCAAGACGAAAGTCGGAGCACAGGTTGCCACGATCATCCTGGGCATACTGATCTTCATTGACGATTATTTCAACTGCCTGACAGTCGGCTCGGTCATGAGGCCGCTCACCGACAAGCACGGGATTTCCCGTGAAAAACTGGCTTATCTGATCGACGCTACGGCGGCGCCTGTCTGCATCATCGCTCCCATTTCATCATGGGCTGCAGCAGTTACGGGCTTCGTTGACGGAGCAAACGGCCTCACTCTTTTCGTAAGAGCCATCCCCTATAACTTCTACGCTTTCCTTACCATCGCAATGATGTTCACTCTTACATACGGCAAGTTTGACTTCGGCGCAATGAAGAAGGCAGAGCTTGAAAACTACAAGACCGATGATGAAGAGGGCAAGGTTGCTTCTTCCATGACGGGAGCCGAGGATCAGCCTCATCCTCCCGTATCTTCCAAGGGAAAAGTTATACACCTCGTACTTCCCATCGCGGTACTCATCATCTGCTGCGTCATCGGAATGATCTATACGGGCGGCTTCTTTGAGGGAGAGAACTTCATCGACGCATTCTCCAATTCGGACGCTTCCGTAGGTCTTGTATACGGTTCCGTAGCAGCACTGATCATCACGATCATCTTCTATATCGCAACAAGAGTACTTAGCTTCAGCGAGTGCATGAATGCCATCCCCGAGGGATTCAAGAGCATGGTACCCGCTATCATGATCCTTACTTTTGCATGGACGCTCAAGGCCATGACCGATTCACTCGGAGCAGCCGAGTATGTTGCAGGTCTGGTTGAGCAGATCGCAGATAACCGCGCGATCATGAGCTTCCTGCCCGCATTCGTATTCCTTGTAGGTACATTCCTTGCTTTTGCAACAGGTACTTCATGGGGTACGTTCGGTATCCTGATCCCGATCGTAGTTAACGTGTTCGGTTCGGATATGAACAACGAACTTATGATAATCGCCATCTCCGCATGTATGGCAGGTGCCGTTTGCGGCGACCACTGCTCACCGATCTCGGATACGACGATCATGGCAAGTGCCGGTGCCCAGTGTAACCACATCAGGCATGTATCAACACAGATACCTTATGCATTTACCGTTGCTGCGGTATCGTTCGTGGCTTATATCATCGCCGGATTTGCGCGTACCTGGTTTGTATGCCTTCCCTTAGGCCTGATCCTGATGGTCGGCACGCTGCTCATCATCAAAAAAATGAGTGCAGCACCGGTTTCATCCGAAAACAGCTGATACCGGGCTGATAAGTTTATCATGTCTGACACAATTTTAGGTTATCTCGAAGAATATGGCGGAAGGACGTTCATTGAACGTCCTTTCGGCAATCCTGACGTTGTTGCGCTTTCCCAACTGTGCTACCTTAAGTTCGACGGTCTGATCGGGGAAGGGGAAACCGTCACTCTGCGCGGTCTGCATAATCACAATTCCATGGCGGTGATGCTTGAGGACCCCAAGTATGCCAAAGAAAACGGAAAACTCTTTGACCGTCTTTCCTCAAGTATTAGATTTCGCGACCTTAAGATATCCCATTACAGAAACATAATCGACAAAGAACTTCAGACGCAGTTCTGCGCGATGACCTTTCATCTGCCCGAAAACATAAACTTCGTGGCTTTCAGGGGGACGGACGAGACCATGGTCGGCTGGAAAGAGGATTTCAATCTGACCTACATGGATCAGGTTCCCGCCCAGCGCCTTTCGACAGAGTATCTGACCGAGGCCGCGGAGATGATAGAGGGACGCTTTTTCGTCGGAGGACATTCCAAAGGCGGTCACTTATCGATATATTCGTCCATGCATGTTCCGCAGGAGATCCAGGACCGGCTGATCAATATATACTGCCTTGACGGCCCCGGGTTCATGAAGAGCATGCTGGCACATGAAGGTTATGACCGGATCAGGGAGCGGATCATCAAGCTGATCCCCCAGTCAAGCGTTGTGGGGATGATGTCGGAGTCGGATGATAAGTACACGGTGATCAAGAGTACGGGAATAGGTCTTCTGCAGCACAATCTGTATAAATGGGAGATTAAACGCGGTGAGCTCGTCGTTGAAGACGATATCAACAACCGGGCGCGCGTATTTGACAAGACCGTAAATGAGTGGATAGAGGGGCTCGATCAGGAGCACAGACAGAAGTTTGTCGACAGCCTTTATGATATAATAACGAGCTGTGATGCGGATAACCGCGTAGATTTTGTTGCCAATTTTGTCAGGAATGTCTCTCAGATCAGAAAGACTCTTCAGGAGCTCGACGAGGAGACATCGCAGATGATGAAAGAAGTGATGCGGGTGCTTCTTACTTCGGCAACGATCAATTTTGCAGAGGAATACATACGAAATGTTCTATATAAATAAAACGGTCGCCTTCAGCGAAGTCGGCCCCGACAGTAAGATCAAGATCACGGATCTGACCGATTATTTCCAGGATGTGTGCACATTCCAGTCCGA
>JAFZQY010000083.1 GCA_017620155.1 Lachnospiraceae bacterium
CCCGATATGGCGATCGGTGTGATACGCTGACCTAAGATCGATCCGTCATCCTTCATGTCGATCCATGTGGTGCGGATCTGTTTTGTGTGGAACTCGCGGATGTTATCGGCCGCTCTGTGGATCACTCTGATAAAGGATTCATCCACGGACTTATATGCTTCATCGATCTCAGCATCCGTAACGCGAAGCGTGTCAGCTGTCGCATCCCACTTATCGAACTTCCTGTTAAGTTCGATGACGGCCAGGTCTCCGCGATCTCTCACATCTTCGATTATCTCATTAACGGTACTCTCGTACTCTCCGTAATTATTCGGACTCCTCTTGAGCAGGTTTTTGATCAGCTCACCCTTGGATTCCTCATTAAGCTTTATTATTCTCATTACAGTTTCCTCTTTATATCCGAAATCAGTTCCCGAATGCGTTCCGTCTGCATCTGCATCGACACCTGATTCACGATCATGCGTGCGCTTAACGGACAGATCTTCTCGAGAACGGTTAACCCGTTTTCTTTAAGCGTCGATCCGGTCTCCACGATATCAACTATCACATCCGACAGTTCCACGATCGGTCCAAGTTCAACCGATCCGTTTAATTTGATGATATCCACGGTCTGATGCTTGTGGTTGTAGAAGTAGTCTTTTGCGATATTGGGATACTTGGTGGCTACACGGATCATCTCGTGATGCTTAAGGAGATCTACGGACGATTCGGGACCGCATACGCACATATCGCACTTCCCGAAGCCGAGATCAAGTACCTCGTAAACCCTTCTGTTTTCTTCCAGGATAGTATCCTTGCCGACAATACCTATATCAGCGGCACCGTACTCCACATATGTGGGTACATCTGGGCCTTTTGCGAGGAAGAAGCGGACCTTCTGCTCTTCGTTGACGAAGATCAGTTTGCGCGAGTCCTTATCCTTCATCTCCTCACAAGTGATACCTATATCTTCAAACAATTCCATCGCCTTGGAGGCGAGGCGCCCTTTTCCGAGGGCAAATGTCAAATATCTGTCTTTCATGTTATTTCCTTACTTTACCTATCTCCTCATCCTGACCGGGTGTCAGTTCTTTTTCGGTACGAGTCTGATCTTGCTTCCGCCGACATGTCTTAACTTCAGCGCTTCTTTCAGAACGCTCTCATATGAATCATCCGTGTACTCCATCGTGATCACATCATCCTCGATGTGCACGGGGACATTCTGTCTGTACATCGCGCTCAAAAGATCATCTACAAGTACCACGAAACCTACTGCCGGAGAATTCTTGCCGAACTGTGCAAGCAGTTTGTCGTAGCGTCCTCCCTTGACGATCGCATCGCCGACACCGTATGTGAATCCTTTGAATATCACGCCGGTATAGTAATTATATTTCGACAGCATGCCGAGGTCGAACGATATGTATCTGTCCACATCATAAAGTTTGAGCACATCTAACAGGCTCTTAAGTCTTGCCACGGCTTCATGGGACTGTGCATTGTCAGCGATCTCATAAGCTCTGTCGAGGATGTCGGCCTGTCCGAACAGATCGGATGTGGATAAGAGTTTCTCGGCGGTATCCTTATCGATGGACTTGGCATCCATCAGGTCCTGTGCCGCGAAGATGTTCTTGCCCGATATATATTCGCGCAGTGTCAGCTCAGTCTCTTCATCGAGTCCTGCGGCTGCGCACATTCCCTTAAAGTATGCAACATTTCCGACGCTTATCTGGAAGTCCGAAAGTCCCGCATGGAAAAGTGCTTCGCATGTGAGTGCAATGATCTCGGCATCCGCTCTGACCGAATCGTCTCCTATAAGCTCCGCTCCCATCTGCATCGACTCTTTGAGGCGCCCCTGAAGAAGCGATGTATTCGAAAAAGCATTGCCCGCATAGGACAGACGGATGATCTCATCCGATTCCATGAAGTACTTTGCGGCGCATCTGGCGATGGACGGCGTAAAGTCCGGACGAAGCACCAGCGTGTCACCCTCTTTGTCAAAGAACTTATACAGTTCCCTGCTCGGAGTCGTGCCTATCTCTCTTGAGAATACATCAAAGAATTCAAATGTCGGAGTCTCTATCTCGTCATAGCCGAATTCATTGAGCTTTTCACGGAGCAGGCTCTCGACTTTGAGTTTGCGCTTGTATTCGTCACCGTATATGTCTCTTACTCCCTCGGGAGTATGCAGTAATCTCTTACCCATGGTTACCTCTGTTCTCTGTTCTATCCCCTGTCATCAAGGTCCTGCTGCATCATGTCAAGATATGGCACCTGTATGCCGGGATGCTTGGGAAGTATATATGCGGGATTGAGTTCATCACGCCTGAAGCTCTTGCGTCCGCCTTCTTTGGCCCTGTTCCAGAAATACAGCAGCATCTCGAGCGGCAGGTAATAGAACTCATCACGATGCGTATAGTATATCAAAAAAAACGCTATTCCGTCCTGTTTTTCGAAATTCACCATGAACCGGACCTGATGCTCATGGATGTTCTGCAGGGAAAAAGTGTCCTGAGCACACTCTTTTGCATCAAAACACACGGGAATCCCCTGAACCGCTCCGATATAGTCTACGGTGGATTTCTGGTCAAAATAGGCAAGCGTGATATGCTTGGTCTTCTGATCCATGGTGATGGGAGTTATGGGTGTGGGAATCTTCTGAACCAGAGCAAGGCCCTTTTCCAGATATACTTCATTGGTCTGATTGATCATGTCTTCGAGGATCGATCCGCGAAGCCCTCTTGTTTTTCCTGTACTCATAGTCCCTTAAGATCTTCCCGGATCGCCCGGAAGGTATTTCGAGAGCACCTCTGTCATCTCGTTAAGCGTCATCGGTTTACTTATGTAGTCGGTAAAACCGTTATCCAGATACATTTCCTTCGCACCGTTGATGGCATTTGCGGTAAGCGCGATGACCGGCGTATCCCGATTAAGGTTATCCGGCATCTGTTTTGCTTTGGCAAGCGTCTCTATCCCGTCCATCTCGGGCATCATATGATCGAGCAGAATGCAGTCGTATTTTTCCTTAGTGATCAGATCCAGCATCTCACGGCCGCTCTTGCATGTGAAAACCTGAGCCTGAACCGTGTCAAGATAACGAGCGGCGACTTTGAGATTAAGGGCGTTGTCGTCAACAACGAGAACGCGCGCGTCAGGGCACATAAATGCTACTCCCGGCGAATCCTCTTCTTCGCTCCTTGCATATGAATACTTGGCGATGTCACCGACAGGGGAGGAATCCATTATCACCTGCGGAAGAGTTACCTTAAATTCGGTCCCCTCTCCGTATGTACTCTCGCACTCTATGGTTCCGCCCATGAGCCTTACCAGACTCGATGTGATGGCCAGCCCTAATCCGCTTCCTTCCACGCCCTTGTTAACGCCTAAGTCAAGTCTCTCAAACTGCTTGAAGAGCCTTGGCATATCTTCTTCCCTGATGCCTATTCCGGTATCCTTGACATCTATATGAAGTTCGGCTTGCCCTGATCCGGTCACGCTGTGCGAAACGGCAAATCTGACGCTTCCTTCGGGGGTATATTTGACCGCGTTGTTAAGAAGATTGATCATGACCTCGCGGATCCTCTTTTCATCACCCTTAAGCTTCCTGGGCAGTTCATGCGAGATCTCGGGGATCAGGCTCAGCTGCTTTTCATCCGCTTTTACACTGATCATGTTCACTACACCGTTTATCAGTTCTCCGGTATCGTATTCATCCTCCACGATCTCCATCTTGCCCTGCTCGATCTTGGAGAAATCAAGTATGTCGTTGATGATATCAAGGAGCGCCTTGCTGGCATCCTTAACATTGAGAGCATATCCTCTGGCATCATCCGGGATGTCTTCCCTCAGGATCAGTTCATTCATGCCAACTATCGCATTGATGGGCGTACGGATCTCATGCGACATGTTTGCAAGAAACTCAGACTTCGCACGGTTGGATTCCTCGGCCTGAGCAGTCTTGACTTTGAGTCTGCTGAATGTATATATCTCATGAACGATCGCACATCCGAGAAGTACCATAAGTCCGATTGCTATGAAGATACCGTCATTGGTATGAACTCTGCTGTTTATATGGATGAGTTCGATCACAGCCATCAATACGAGGAAGCCGAAACCGGATATGATGAGCGGATATTCGTTCGTCCGGTGACGGATAATGTCATCGATGATCGTATAAAGGCAGATGCAGGCAACTATCGCGATGATGATGTTACTGTACAGCATGGAGAGGTCAAATGCACAGATATCCGTAAAGTGCAGGCTCGTCATCACGCCGAAATTGATGATCAGCGCAATATTGGAAATATTAAAGACAGTCTGATGCGCTCTTTCCTGCATCAGATTCAGATATGAAATGAAAGGAAACGGCATCAGCATGGCGAGCATGTACTCAACTACGCCGTCTATGAAATAGTTATTAAAGAAGAACGGGTACAGGAAATTATCAAGAACTATCCACCATGCTCCCGCCAGAACGCCGATGCTTAAGTACCATAAAGCAAACTCCCGCCTGATGATAAAGCGATAGGCGATACACATGAGCAGTATTATGGTTCCCAGTATGATCAGCGTAAACGCGACAACAATGATAATCTTGTTATCGTTGAGCACCGTGTGCAAAAACCCCATCCTGTTTCCGATATAGGATTCGGTAATGGATACATACTTATACGGATAATCCTCTTTCACTATCGTCAGAGTCTTGCCGCTGTCCTCAGGCCGCAGAGTCGTCTTAAGCCAGATGGCTTTTACATTTCGTCCGAACTCTGAATAGGAAATGTGGTACTCCTCACGTAATTCGTCATCGATATAGACCTTGACACTCTTACCGGTCCTGAAGAAAAAGACCGATCCCAGTTCAAGATCGTCGGGTAAAACTGTGTAAACAGTCAGTGTACCCGTATTATTGATCGTAAATGAGGTCGGAGCATAACACTCGGTAGTTACTCCTTTTTCGTCGGTATAATACCAGGGATTGGTATACTCTTCGACACGCTCGTCCAGAAGCTGAGGATGTTTTACGAAAAACTGGCCATAGATATAGAACACGGCCACTCCCGCGATCAGTATCATCATGACGAGCCTTATGATGTTATATATCCTGTTGGATCTGCCGTTCTTCATAACATAAATAAATGGATCGATTCAGTGTATCTCCATGCACAAGTATATCACATTCACCGGTTGACCATCAGTTTGGCAACCGCTGTCTTTAAGCCTCCGACAGTCAGCTTATACATCGGAAAAACAGTCTTGATGGCGGTCTCGGCTTCGCGCCAGGGCGCATCTCCGGGCGCCATCTTGGGATTGAGCCACACGATATGCTTGTAGTGGCTCTTCATCAGATGGAGCCATTCCCATCCGGAATATCCGTTATTGGGGCCGCGGTAATTGCCTGTCTTGGAGTAGAGTTCCTCGGGAGCCATGGCCGCGTCTCCGACTATCATGACCTTATAATCAGAATCCAGATTCTTGAAAAGCCAGTCCGTATCCACCCAGTCTCCGTTCTCGCATTCGGGAGTATTGTAGACTTTGGCATAGATACAGTTGTGGAAGTAATAGGTCTTCACATCTTTGAAATGATCCATCTTGTCCACGGCCTGAAACAGTTCGTTTAGGAGAGAACTGTACGGTATCATCGTGCCGCCCGAATCCATGAGAAGAAGCAGTTTCACGGAGTTCTTCCTGGGCTTCTCCATCACGATCTGCAGATATCCGCCGTTATTACAGGTCTTATGCACGGTTCCGTCTATATCGAGTTCCGTTTTGGGCACATCAAGTTTGGTCGAAAACTGTCTTAAGCTCTTAAGTGCTGCCATGAACTGGCGCGAAGTAAGGACCTTGTCGTCTCTGAAATCCTGATACTTGCGTGCTCCTATGACCTCAAACGCGGACTGGTATCCGGTCTTGCCGCCGACTCTTATGCCGCCCATATGGCCGCCCATGTTGCCGAAGGAGGTTTTTCCCTGGGTTCCTATCCAGTATGAGCCGCCGTTGTGTTCAGAGTCCTGTTCTTTGAGCCTGTCACGGAATTTCTTCTCGACATCGTCACGATCCACCTGGGCGTTGTCTCCGGGATCGGAGTTCATCTCATGCTTCTTCTCTTCCAGCCACTGCTCGTAAGCATCGGACTTATCGAGCCAGGCGAGCATCGTGTCCGTGATGTCGGGTTCGTATTTGGCGGATTTGAAAGTATTCTCAAAAGCCATGTCGAACTTGTCATATTCGGTTTCCGATTTTACGAGGATCATGCGCGACAGATAATAAAACCTTGTGAGCGACGAACCCGCAAGGTCCTTATCAAGCGCTTCCTGGAGCGTCAGCCATTCTTTCAGCGTGACGTCCAGGCCGAATTTTCGTAGATTATTATAGAAAGATGTAAACATATATTAACGAGTTATTATATTAACTCAGTTCATTGGTCCTGCTCTTAACGACCGCCATGTCCTCATCCTTCTTGATGATGACGCCTAAATTGGGCAGGTTCTTTTTGATCAGAGCGGGATCCATGCCGCCTATCTGAAGTGCGTTAACCCAGTCGATCAGTTCGGATGTGGACGGTTTCTTGCGGATATCCTTGATGCCTCTTATCCAGTAGAATACGTCCATCGCATTCTTCAGCAGATTCTCCTCAACATTAGGGAAATGAGTCTTCACTATCTCCTCCATGAGAGGCGCATCCGGGAAATCGATATAATGGAAAATGCATCGGCGAAGGAATGCGTCGGGGAGTTCCTTTTCCGCATTGGATGTGATTATGACTACCGGACGGGTCTTCGCTTTAACGGTCTCATGTGTCTCGTTGATATAGAACTCCATCTGATCAAGCTCCCAGAGAAGATCGTTGGGGAATTCAAGATCGGCTTTGTCTATCTCGTCTATCAGGAGCACGACCTGCTCATCGGCCTTGAATGCTTCACCGAGCTTACCGAGTTTGATGTATCTGGCTATGTCGTCCACGCCCTCTTCACCGAACTGTCCGTCGTAGAGACGCTGTATCGTATCGTACATATACAGTCCGTCCTGCGCCTTCGTGGTCGACTTGATGTTCCATATGATCAGTTTCTTGCCGAGACTCTCCGCAACGGCTGCGGCCAGCATCGTCTTGCCGGTTCCGGGCTCACCCTTTATCAGAAGGGGCTTTTCGAGCACCATCGCAACGTTCACCGCATCAAGCAGTTCTTCACTTGCCACATATGTACTTGTTGATGCAAACTTGTTATCTGACATTTTGTCTCCTTTATGACCAGGGAATTAACGGGTTTTCTATCTTCTTGTCGCGCATCATGAGGTCACGCACTGCTTCCGAAGGATCTTTTCCCTCAAACAGAACCTTGTTGACCTCAGTGATGATAGGCATCTCGACATTATACTTCTTAGCAAGCTCTATTCCGGCCTTGGCGGAATATACGCCCTCGACGACCATCTTGACTTCTGCCTGTGCCTCTTCCAGCGACTTGCCCTGTCCGATGAGGATTCCGCAGCGACGGTTTCTCGAATGCATCGAAGCGCATGTGACGATCAGGTCGCCCATGCCGGTAAGCCCTGCAAAAGTCGCGGCATTTCCGCCCATCGCAACGCCGAGTCTCGATATCTCTGCTATCCCGCGCGTGATCAGAGCCGCCTTGGTATTGTCTCCGTATCCGAGTCCGTCAGCGCATCCCGCTGCAAGCGCTATGACATTCTTAAGCGCGGCGCCTATCTCTATGCCCAGCACATCGGGACTGATATACACACGGAATACATCATTCATGAATATGTTCTGCAGGTACTCTGCGGTAGCCTTGGAGGATGATCCCACTACGATCGTCGTTGGGATTCCGCGTCCTACTTCTTCCGCATGCGAAGGTCCGGAAAGCACCGATACATCGGCCTGCGGGATCTCTTCCGAAATGATCTGGCTCATGGTCATATCGGTATGCTCTTCTATGCCTTTGGCCACGTCAATGATCTTCTGTCCTTCGGCCACGAACTCGCGCATCTGATGAGCGCTGTTTCTGACGAATTTGGATGGCACTGCCATCACTATGACATCCATCCCCCGGATAGCTTCGCTTAAGTCAGTGGTAAAATCCGTCTCTTCGGAAAGAACCACTCCGGGGAGTTTGTCCTTATTCTCATGATATGTCCTGAACATCTCTATCTCTTCGGGCAGAGCCGAATACATCGTGCAGTGATGTCCGTTATTGTTAAGAAGCCATGCAAGCGCGGTTCCCCAGCTTCCTGCTCCTATGATGCCTACTTTAGCCATTGATCTTTTCTCCGTTTCAGGGTATCAGACGAGCTCGTGACTTCTGTCCTTGCCTGATTTTTCTTTTCCTTTTTTGCTCAGATATACTTTACTCTCGCTGTGTGAGAGGAGTCTTTGAACATTGGCTCTGTGCCGCCAGATCGCGAGCGCTGTCATGATAAATACCACCACATACATCTCTGTCAGAAGAGCCTGTGGGATCTGAGTCCCTACTCGCGCATCGAAGAATCCGGTCTGACCGCATATGACAGTCATCACGAAAAATGTGATGTACAGACATATCGAACCGAGTGATACGAAATGTGTAGTCAGGAATATAGCCGCAAACACCGCAAGATGAACTATCAGGAAGAGTGGTCCCATAGATACGATGAGTCCCGCAGTCACTGCAATGCCTTTGCCGCCTTTAAACTTGAGATAAAAAGGATAATCATGTCCGATAACAGTACCAAATGCAGTATATATCATATAGAGATAGCGATATTCCGGAGCATCTTTTCCAAATAACAGAAATGTTATGACCATTGCGAGGATGCACTTGATCGCGTCACCGAAAAGGACCGTGAAACCGGCACCCGTTCCGAGTGTCCTTAACGTATTCGTCGCACCCGAATTGCCGCTTCCGTGCTCTCTTATATCTATTCCTTTGGCCTTGCCGTACAGGAAACCTGTCTGTATCAGACCGAATGCGTAACCTATGACCACACACAGTATCCTCTGGAGCATAAGTCAGTCGTCCTTTCTCTCTCTGATTATGAACTTAAGGGGAGTTCCCATGAATCCGAATGTCTCCCGGATCTGATTCTCGATATATCTTGTATATGAGAAATGCATGAGTTCCTTGTCGTTAACGAATATGACAAATGTCGGCGGTTTGACCGCTGCCTGTGTGATATAGAAAAGTTTAAGGCGCTTGCCTTTATCAGAGGGCGGCTGTTTCATGGCCGTAGCCTGTGACATTATCTCATTTAACACACCGGTAGCGATGCGCATGGAATGATTCTCATTCACTGCGTCAATGGTCTCGTAGAGCTTATTCAGTCTCTGACCTGTCTTGGCAGATACGAACATGATCTCCGCATATGTCATAAAACTCAAAGTGTTTCTTATCTGAGCAGTGTATTCATTCGTGGTCTTGTCGTTCTTCTCGATCGCATCCCACTTGTTGACAACTATGATGATGGCCTTGCCCCTGTCATGAGCGATGCCGGCTATCTTGGCGTCCTGTTCAGTCACGCCTTCGACCGCGTCTATGACGAGAAGTACTATGTCCGCACGCTCGATCGCTGCCACGGTCCTTACGATCATGTAACGCTCGAGTTCTTCTTTTACCTTGCTCTTACGCCTTAAGCCCGCGGTATCTATGAGGACATATTCTTTTCCGTCGTGAACGATGCGCGAATCAATGGCATCACGCGTGGTGCCCGCGATATCGGATACAATCGCACGGTCCTCTCCTGCGAGTTTGTTAAGTATGGAACTCTTGCCGACATTTGGCTTGCCGACGATCGCGATCTTAACCGCATCATCTTCTTCATCGGTCGCCGGTGCATCAGGAATGTGCTCGAAAACGGCATCCAGGAGTTCACCGAATCCGAGACGGTTCACGCTGGATATGGGATATGGCTCTCCGATCCCGAGATTATAGAATTCATAAACCTCCAGCATATCCCTCTGGAAGCTGTCCACCTTATTGACAGCCAGGACAACGGGCTTCGCCGAGCGTCTGATCATATCGGCTACACGCATATCATCATCCACCAGGCCCTGCTTAAGATCGACCATGAAGATGATGACATCCGCCGTATCTATCGCTATGCTCGCCTGTTCACGCATCTGCGAAAGGATCACATCGCTGCTATCCGGCTCTATTCCGCCGGTATCTATCATCGTGAAGCTGTTATCCAGCCATTCCACATCCGCATATATGCGGTCTCTGGTAATGCCGGGAGTATCCTTGACTATGGATATCTTCTCTCCGGCTATCGCATTAAAGAAAGTGGATTTACCTACATTGGGGCGTCCCACTATTGCTACTATGGGGCGTACCTTTCCTTTACTCATTGTATTCTCCTGCCCAGCCGTATGCCGGATTGCGTTATTTTATCGGCAAAATCGTATCCACTTGATTTTACAATCTCGACCCTTGATTGTAAAGCATCCTCAAGCTCAGTAACCGTCACATCATCCAGGAAATAATCCTCCCCGGCACGCAGCACATTTTCCGGTAAAAGAAGCCTGTTTCCGATAGGCTTACCTTTAAGCTGCGCGATCATATCCTGCCCTGTTATAAGGCCCGAAACGGTGATCTTCTCACCGAAGAAATCATTGCGGATGGCATATACGTGTATGTTAAGCCCTTTCCATCTGTCCATGAGACGTTTAGCCATGTCCGATATGATCGGATACATGAGCTTGCCGGTCACTATGGAAAGCTCCTCGTGAGGTTTTTTGATAAAATGCAGATGATCAAATGCTTCTTCGAATTCATTAAGCATCAGGCGTACCATCCCGACCCCGTTTTCGAGCTGGACATAGCCGTCATAACGCTCTTCATCGGGCAGGTCTCTTCCCGCCAGGATATACCACTCATCGGATGCATGTACAAAATGCGTGCCGCATCTCTCATACAGCCTGTCCTGCCAGCCTTCTATCATATCTATCACAACGGCTGCATCTTCCGAAGTAAAGGATTCCAGAGGGTAGAGTCCCTCGCGGTATTTGGTGAGCCCTACCGGAACCACAGATACGCTCTGAAGTTCGGGCATATATCCTGTCAGGTCGGATATGGTCCTCTCAAGTTCTGCTCCGTCATTTAAGCCTTTGCAAAGCACGATCTGTCCGTTCATCGTGATGCCGGCCTCTTTAAGCTTATCGACCTTCTTAAGCGACTCGCCCGCAAAACGGTTATGGAGCATCATGCAGCGAAGCTCCGGATTCGTGGTCTGGAACGATATGTTGATCGGAGACAGATGATACCTGCATATCCTCTCCACATCATGATCGGACATATTGGTCAGAGTCACATAGTTGCCCTGAAGAAAGCTGAGTCTTGAGTCATCATCCTTGAAGTACAGAGTCTCTCTCATCCCGGGAGGCATCTGGTCTATGAAACAGAACACGCATTTATTGGTGCACGATCTGTAACTGTCCATCAGACCTTCTTCGAATACCAGTCCCGGATCGGCGTCGGCTTCTTTTTCCACAGTCACGGTAAAAGAGCTGCCGTCAGGATGCTCGAATGCGCATTCAAGCCTCTCATCAAGCGTCAGATACTGATAATCAAAGATATCTTCGATCACTTCACCGTTTACGGATATTAACACATCCCCGGGAGAAACCTCGGTTTCCCGGAAAGGCGAATCCGCTTCGATGGATCTGATCATTCGGTTTTTTTGTCCGATATCAGGCATGTGCCCCTCCAAAATGCTGTCACCTACTATCATAACAAAGCGGGGAGCATTTTTCTATGCGTGACCTTGACGCATCAAGCGCCGAATGAATATAATTGTCTCATGGCAAATCTACAGAAACTCGAACAACTTATGGCCGTAGCGCCTATCAAACTCATCGTCCCGCCCTGCGCAGAGAAGCTCGGAGCCAGCATCAACCGTTATCTGATCGAATTCAGGCACGATCTTCACAACAAGTTCAAGGCTGATCCCGCATTTCAGGGATATATCAAGGACGATTACATCGCCCGCATCGATCTTCCCCGTTTCGGAAGCGGTGAGAGCAAATGTACTCTGCTTGACTCCATCCGCGGTGACGATATCTTCATTATCACGGATGTGACCAACCATTCCATCACCTATAAGATGCATGGGTTCGAGAACCACTATTCTCCCGATGACCACTTCCAGGACTTAAAGAGGATCATCAATGCCATTAACGGTAAGGCTCACCGCATAAACGTGATCATGCCCTTCCTTTATGAAGGCAGGCAGCACAAAAGAAGCGGCCGCGAATCTCTGGATGCCGCTTACATGTTCAAAGAGCTTTCGGAAATGGGTATCTCCAATTTCATCACATTCGATGCCCACGATCCCAGAATACAGAATTCCGCTCCTTTTACGGGCTTTGATAATTTCAATGCCATGTATCAGTTTGCGCGCACGCTTCTTACACATGAGCGCGACATGATCATCGACAAGGACCATACGATAATCATCTCACCCGACGAGGGTGCACTTGACAGATCGATCTATTTCGCATCGGTTCTGGGGCTTGATGCGGGCATGTTCTATAAGAGACGTGATTATACCAAGATGGTCGGCGGCAAGAACCCGATCGTTGCTCACGAATTCCTGGGCGACAATATAGACGGTAAGGATTGTATCATCATAGACGATATGATATCTTCCGGCGGTTCAATGATAGATACCGCAAGACAGTTAAAAGAGATGAACGCCAAGCGCGTTTATATATGTACTACTTTCGGATTGTTTACCGACGGGCTTTCAGCTTTTGACGAAGCCTATGAGAACTGTTATTTTGACAGGATCATCACTACTAATCTGAATTATCTGGATCCCGAACTCTTAAGCAGACCTTATTATCTGCAGGCCGACATGGGCAAGTTCATTGCGTCTATCATCGACTTCATGAACCATGATGCGCCCATGTCAGATCTTAATACTCCTACAGAAAAGATCCGCAAGATCCTCGATCGTTACAACAATCGCGAGGAATTCACTTTCTGATCATCTGTGAACTAAACGGTCTTAAATGCTATCTCAACCTTGAACAGGTCATTCTCCGAGTAAAGATTAAATGTTCCGCCCATCAGTTCGGTGAGTGATTTTGCTATGGACAATCCTAAGCCCGATCCTTCCGAAGTCCTGCTCTCATCTCCGCGGATGAACCGCTCAGTGAGTTCGCTCAAATCTGCGGGCAGAGGTTTCTCGGAGATATTGGTAAGTCTGAGTCTTATATCGCTTCCGCTCTCACCTGTTTCTGTGTTATACATATCCACGAATACTCTGGTACCCGGCATCGCATATTTGCATACATTGCCAAGAATGTTTTCCATGACTCTCCACAGGCTCTTGCCGTCTGCCATCATGGCGGGGATGGTGAGCTTATCCGTACTCATCACAACACTTAAGTTACGCTCCGCGAACTTATCATCAAATTCCGCGAGTGCCTGCGTCACCATCTCGGGAAGGTCTATCTGCATGAGTTCCAGTTCCACGTTGCCGCTGGAAACCTTGCTGACTTCTATCAGATCATCGGTCAGGCTCTTAAGCCTCTGGGATTTCTCATCTATCACATCTATATATTCGGCTATCTTGGGATCCTCGATGTTTTCACGCTTGATCAGATCCACATAGTTGATGATGCTGGTAAGAGGAGTGCGTATGTCGTGGCTGACATTTGCAACCAGATCGGTCTTCATGCGCTCATCCTTCATACTCTGCTCTACAGCATTTCTTACAGATGCGCCGATGGAATTAACCGAATCTGCCAGCTGTCTGTTATCGCCGTGATACTTCGATGCATCGGTCCCCTGAGAAAGATCACCTGATATGATGCGTCTCATGACCGATATAATCTCATCACGGCCTTTCACCTGATGGAAGATGAATACTCCTGCCAGGACATCGATGATCAACAGGCTTAAAACTGCCGCCGGAGCCAGTATGTCTGATGCGGTCATCAGTACAAGGATCAGATTGATCAGAAGAAATACCACGTATGGAACCACGCTTCTTAAAAGTACATTACCGTTGTCATATATACTGAGGATTCCGCGTCCGCACGCTGAAATGATCTTGTACAGGAAGCTCTGTTTCCAGATGTGTCTGGCCTTGATGCGACGCACCAGTGAATAATACAGCCATAACATGAGCACATCGAATATGAACACGACTACTGCAAATACGACATAGACCATCAGGTCATTTATGAAGTTCATCGCTTCATATCTGAACGAATCATAATAACTGGAGGCTATCGCAGCCGGAACCAGGATGAACAGTGTGAATATGACCGCGGTAATGATCGCCCAGAGTTCGATAGGCGTATGGTCAAATTCAGTCAGTCTGATGCTCTTTACTCCGTTCTCGTCATATTCGCGGCCTTCAAGTATCGTACATAATACGAGCAGAGTCAGATAACCGAGTATGAGAAGTGCTACGATCCCTCCTACCACTCCCGGGTCTGCGGGGATGTATGTATTCTCGAATCCGGCTTTCGCAGATCTTAATGCATCATCGGCAGGCATGGTCATGTCCGCCGCTATGTATATCCTGCAGTCATCGGGATATGCATACTTATATTTCTGCATGAGATTGTTGAAGGTCGATTCGGTTATCGCAGTATTGGTATCGTATACCATCCTGTCGAAGTCATAGCTGATATATCTTCCGTATCCCGAAAACAGCTTATCGATCCCAGAAGCATTATTCACGGGGATATCTATATTGGAATAGATGACCTGCTCGGGCCCTTCACCCATGATCACACAGTATCTCATGTTGGTATTGAGTTCATCCATGGAGTCATTGTATTCAAGATATTCCGTGTAATTGGAATAAAGATCCTGCGCACATATCTCGAGCGACTCGACCAGATAATTATATTCCGACCAGTCTTCCACACATGCCTCAAGAGTGAGCCCGTCTACGGTACGATATCTGTTGATGAGGACCTCACGGCTGATGAATTCTCCCGCATCGGACAGATCCGCAACATTGGGATCAGCTCCATCGGGATTGTCCGAAAAACTCGTATGATCTATGAAATTGCCTGACACATATCTCGGAGAGACATCCCGGTATTCATACTCGAAGCCGTATTTTTCCCACTTGAGCAGATCGCCCAGATAATATGACGCCGTAACGCTCGGAGCAGCATCCGTATCCAGTGTCCTGGAACTGTAAGCAGCCACATCTATGACCTTATTCGGATCATAGGCACCCTCTGTCTCCAGCTGGCTTCTGATGGTCACATACCTTAATACATCTTCGGTCTTTCGTCCGAATATGGTATTGAAAAATACAGAATCTTCATATGCCCTGCCCTGATCCGACGAGCTTAAGTTGTAGATCTGACTGTCCTTTTTGTCGTTTACAACGACTATCGTTCCTGCAAAATACAGAACAACGATAACGGCAGCAGCTGTAATGAGTATGTGCTGAAGAACTTTAAGTATTCCCGTTTTGGTTTTTTTGTTTTTCATCAAATCTTCTCCGCTTTATAACCGATCCCCCATACCACCTTGATGTATCTGGGGTTCTTGGGATCGATCTCTATCTTCTCCCGGATATGTCTGATATGAACCGCAACGATATTGTCTGAACCGAATGCTTCCTCGTTCCAGATGCTCTCGTATATCCTGTCGGATGAAAACACTTTTCCGGCATTGCTGACGAGCAGCTTCAGGATATTGAATTCGATCGGAGTAAGTTTGACCTCCTCGTCATCGACATACACCTGCTTGGTATCGTCATTTAAGACCAGGCCGCCGGTCGAGTATATATTCTCGTCCTCAGCGGATATGCTTCCGAGCGAAGTGTAGCGTCTGAGCGCCGACTTGACCCTTGCGACCAGTTCGAGCGGATTGAAGGGCTTGGTCATGTAATCATCCGCACCGATATTGAGTCCCAGGATCTTGTCCGCGTCTTCCGACTTCGCACTCAGGATGATGATCGGAGCGGCTATCTTTTCACGGATCTTCAGCGTGGCATGGATACCGTCAAGTTTCGGCATCATGATATCCATTATGATCAGCTGGATCTCTGTTTCATCCAGGATCTTGAGCGCCTCTTCTCCGTCATAGGCCTTATAGACTTCATAGCCTTCCTGAGTAAGGTAGATCTCGATCGCATCCACTATGGTCCTGTCATCATCGCATACGAGTATATTAGACATATCTTCCTTCCCGCCGCACATGCGTCAGCTGATCCGCAGCTGCGGCTTGCAACATAATCATTTCAACATATGAAAATAAAGAAAAGCTTAAGACAATTATGAAGATTCTCTTAAGCCTCTTAACAATATAGGTACACGTCCTGCCTAACGCTCTATGATACCGTCAAAATACTCACGCCAGCGGGCATTTACCGTCTCCGGCCTGTATTCTTTCATGGACTCATATGCGGCTTCTCCGATACGGTCCGCAAGGTCAGGATCATCGATAATCTTCTTAAGAGCCTTTGCCAGGCCATCGGTATCTCTCACGCCTGTCAGAAGTCCGTTTTCACCGTCATGTATGATCTGCGCGGGACCGCCGCACGGACAGTCCGTGGATATGCAGGCAAGCCCTAAGCTCATCGCTTCGAGAAGCGTGTTGGGCATCCCCTCGGTATCTGATGTGAGAAGAAATGCATAAGCATCATAGAGTCTGTCGGGCACATCCGAAACTATGCCGGAGAATACGGTTCTGTCTTCTATACCCAGGTCCTCAGCCAGCTTCATAAGTTTATCCTTATCGGGTCCGTCTCCGCAGAGTTCAAGTTTAAATTCGCTGTGGTCTTTCGCAGCTTCCGCAAAAGCTGATATCGCCATGGCCTGGTTCTTGTTCTCATCCATGCGTCCGACTAAGCATATTTTCTTTTTCCTCTGTCCGGAAAATCTGGGCCTTATGAAGTTCTCACTCACGGAATTAGGAAGGATCACAGCCTCTTCGCGAAGCCCCCTGCGCAGGAACCTGCGCTGCCTGTCGGTCTGCATGATGATACCGTCCGCATCACCGAACAGAGTCTGCAGCAGAAACCTCATCGGCTTTGTCGGATATTCAAGAGGAGGATCCGCAACGACAGATACCACTACTCTGGTAGGCAGAAATGCCGAGCATACGATGGCCATGAAATTTGACTTACCCGCTGTGGTCATGATAAGGTCCGCATCGGTCTGCCTGATCACTCTGTGAAGTTTGGCGACTCTGGCAAAGAAGTTATATACGCGGCCTTTGCATTCTTCTTCCGACAGATCCGATATCACGCGCTTGATACCGCCGGACAGTTCATACTCATCCTCAAGACGGTACTGTGTGATCATGGTGACCGCATATCCGTTATTGCGGAAGTATTCGGCGAGATTGACGAATACTCTCTCCGCTCCGCCTTTGGACAGTGAGCCGATATAGAAGGCTATATGTCTCTTGTGCGTCTCTTTGGAAGTCTCCAGGCACTTATACCACATGCCTCCGATCAGGAACAGCACATATGCCCGCGATATGAACTGCGATATGAAATGCGCCTCCAGGACAGAGAACATGACGACAGAGAGCGTAAGAACGAATCCCGCATGATCTTTATGCTTATACTGCCATATATACAGAATGATGATCGCCGCAAAAGCAAGAAGTCCCGGCAGGACGCCGTACCACCAGAAGAGCCTCACGATACCCATGTCAAATAAGCCGTCGAACGAAGGATCCGAGAACATCTTCCAGTTGCTTAAGACTCCTCCGCCGTTTTCAAAAGGATAGATCGACATGATGCGGCCTGTCGTGAGGATATTGAGCCTCTTCTGAAACTCTGTCTGCCTGTCCCACCATGTGGATACCGCAGCGGCATATACGGAGAACAGCAGACAGGAAAGCGTGATGATGATACCTGTCACATAGACGCTCTTTTTCGATGCAAGATCAGGAAATCTCTTGAAGATCAGACCGCAGAATGCGCTGAAGAATATCATCAGCACGGCCATGCGGCAATGCGTCAGAAGGTATACCGCTACTCCTCCGAATCCGACCAGAACATAATCAAGATAACTCATCCTCTGATGATAAAGATATATGCCCAGCGCCACAAAGAGCCATATCTGAATGCCGAGGGTGTTGGAACTGCCGAGGCCCAGGCTCAGCATGAAAATGTCCGATTTTTCGCCGTACCCGAACGGGGAAACCACCTCTCCCATCACGCCGAAAACCGCAAGGATCGCGAGAAGGATCATCCCGGCCATCGTCAGAATATAATTAAACTTAAGCGCCCTTTTTACATCAATATCCTTCATGGCTATGACGAATACCATTGCTCTGATGATCTCGTCTCTGATATTGACCGAATAGGCGAGTATGCAGAAGGCGGCCGTAATGATGATGAATACCCATTCCTTAGGGCTGTATCTGGTACATATGCACTTAACAAGGAAAAGTGCGAAAGTTACGCGGAACATCATGCTCTGGTAAGGGTTGATCCAGTCAGCCCGATCCAGAGTGAATATAACTATCTCCAGAAAAAGAGCGATGTAGAAGAAAACACGCCCTGTTTCGCGCACTATGGGGTTATATATCCTGTTGTATATCTCTTTAAGATTTAAGTTTGTTTTTGTATTCATCAAAAAAAGTTATTCATGAAAGTGTTATTCATGAAAATGCTTTCCCGGAAACAGTTTTCTTATGATCAGATGCCTGTAGAAATCACAGAGTTCACGGCGGTATGCTTTCAGGACCGGCTTATACTCTTCTTTCGTGATCCCGCAATCGGATATGTCTTCGTACTTACCCTTATATCTGACGCATATGTCGCTGAGCCTGTCTCTGTACTCCTGCTTTTCTCCGAGGCCGAACTTATTGAACACATATTTATATTCCCTGATGTTGACTTCTCCGCTGGCTATGCAGTCATTGGTCAGCTGAGTATCACTCACGCCGATGCTTACGAGCGGGTCTTTGGAGCAGACCATCCTGCCGCCGTCCTTTAACAGTCCCATGTAGAAGTCCGCATCTATGAGCCATTTAAGATTGGGATCGAACCGAAGATCCGACCGTCTGTAGATCACGGCTGAAGGGGCACCGATGTACTGACCTATATACAGCCCCCGATAATCTTTCTCGATAAGAGCCCGGTTCTCATCCTTGATACATCTGTCGAAATAGTCGCTCAGATCCTCCGGATCATCAGGCTTAATGGTCACCTGTCTGGATCCGCAGTATGCAAGAACCGCATCCGGATTAGAATCGAGCATCCTGACAAACCTGCTTAGCGAATCGGGAAATGTGAACCAGTCATCCTGGTGCATGATCTTGATGTACTCCCCCTGAGCAAGATCAAGGGAGCGGTTCCAGTTGCCGGCAGGCCCCAGTCCGGGTGCATTATGCCGGTAATGAACGTCCGGATTCGCATCAACTGAAGCGCACCTTAACTGCCCCGTAAAAGCGTCGTCTGCCTCCGTCTGAATATCCGACAGACAGTCTCTCACCGCATCGGCTACGGAATCATCCGGAGTATCGTCCGTGATGATGACTTCCACATCGGCATAATCGGAAGAGCAGATCGAATCAAGCAGCCTCTTTACTCCGCGTGCATCCTTATATGCGGGTATGCATATCGAAACCAGTGCCACTTATCTCACCTCATACTTTTGCGTCTGTGCTTCGGATAGACCAGATGCTTATACTCTTTAAGATGTGTCCTGATATATTCGGGATATGTATCATCGATCGGAACTATCTGAAAATCGGCGTCCCTGCCCAGAATATCCGCATGCTCCTTGATATTCTTTCCGACGCTCCAGAGAACCCTTCTCTTGTTATATTCCTGGTGTGCGGCGGATTTGATCTTGTATCTTGCGCGGCTCGCCGCGGATCTTTTCTTCTCTCCGCCCATGTATGAGAAATGCCATCCGCCGTCGGGCACACGGATCATGATATCCTGATGTTCCTTATCCCGAAGCTGTTCGGTGGTCAGCTTATCCAGCATGGAATATGCGCATATCTTGGTACCGAGCCATCTTCTGTCAGGGCCTTCCACTCCGGGGAATTCTCCGGTGATCGATAAGAGATTTCCCGACTTTTCCTCCATATCCAGATACACATAGAAATTCCTCTGTGCAAGGGCATAAATCTTAGTCGGATCAAAGTCTGCAAGGACCTTCCTGACTGCTTCGGGATTGGGTATCTCATCCACATCCGAGAAGATCACGATGTCGTCCGGCTTAGCATCCTTAAGCCCTCTGGCCACGGCACACTTCTGATGGGAATCCCTGACAAAAGGCGTGCAGTCCATCGGAGTATCATCCACCACATTGTGAATGATCTTGTCTTCGAACGCAGCATATCTCTTTTTGTTCTCCGCGTAATAGAGTTTCTTGGGATCACCCGAAAAAGTGACCGTGGACTCGCTTATCACGAACTTATCGACGATGTCGTTCATGACGTTCATCCTCATCTGAAGGATATCGAGTTCATTAAAAAACTGAAAGCAATCGTATACCATATCTATCTCCTGTTTTTTTCTTTTGAATGGAGTTTATTGTCTATCCTGTTTAAGATGCGGGCGGTGCGCCTGAAGGGATAGGGATTCTCAAATCTGGGGTACTCCGAATTAGTCCCTGCCCACTTATGAAACGCAAAAGGAGTGATGCCCTCTATCTCGGGGATCATGGTCTCATGCGAGAAATACTTAGCGACTTCCAACGGCGCGATCTTCATGCCGGCTTCCTCTACCAGATGCCTGTTCTTCACACACAGAAATCCGTCTTCATGAAAATATCCGTGATCGTCTTCAAAAGGCAGTCCTGCCTCGCGGGGGAAATCTATGATCTTTTTGGATCTGAATCCGACCGAATTGCCGACTCTTCGGAGCGTTCCGTTTATATCCCTGTATGTGAAATCATCGTGGGGATCGGGCCAGGGAGCGCCTATATAATCATAGTCAAGGAACTCCTGCCTGAAGCACTCGGGATGAACTATGAAACCGTCATAATGGACTATGCACGCGAAATCCGTATGGATATGATCGCCGAGTTCATAGAGCATCTTATAGTTGAAATCATCGATTGTCCGCAATTTCGATGTATGATCGTATCTGATCTCCTTCGGCAGATAAAAAGGCTTGTAATGGCATATCAGAACCGCATCACCGAAGTCTATTCCGCGCATGGAATACTTCATGGCTTCAACGGTCTCATAAACCTTTACGCTGGTCATGGCCACCAGAGTGACATTTGGCAATTGTAATCTGTCAGTTTTCTGCATCAAGAGTGGTCCTTGTTATCTTACCGCCGTCAACCTTGTAGATCATGTCGCAGCCTTCTATGGTCCTTAATCTGTGTGCGATGATGATCAGAGTCTTTCGTCCGTGGAATGAATCGATCGCTTCCATGATGGCCGATTCCGTTTCCGTATCAAGTGCGGATGTTGCTTCGTCAAATACGAGTATATCGGGATCGTGATAAAGTGCCCTTGCGATACCGAGTCTCTGGCGCTGGCCTCCGGAGAGCCTTACTCCTCTTTCGCCTATCGTAGTCTCTATCTGCTCGGGCATCTCTCTTATCAGATCGTCGAGCTGTGCTTCCTTAAGCACTTCCCAGACCCTGTCATCATCGATATCCGCAGGAGCTACACCGAACGCTATATTCTCCCTGATCGAATCATCGGTCAGATATATGCTCTGGGGAATGTATCCGATATGGGACAGCCAGCTCGGATAGTTTTCGAATATGTCGCGGCCGTCGCAGGTGATCTTTCCCTCCTGCATCTTGAGAAGCCCGAGAAGCACATCGACCGCGGTCGACTTACCTGCGCCGGAAGGGCCCATGACACCGACCGATTCGCCTTTTTTGATGACCATGTCGGCATGATCAAGGATGAGCTTATCGGACTCCGGATATTTATATACTATGCCCTCCATGCGTATCTCGTCATTCAGGGTTATCTCAGGGCCTTTGGTCTCGTCTTCTCTTTCGTAATGACCGTGCTTTCTGTATGATGTGAAGTCCACATTCTCGTATACATAGTTAACGCTGGGCTCATAATAAGCGATATTGCTGATATATGTGTTTACTCTGTTTACGGAAGGAAGGAGTCTCATGGCCGCTACCGCAAACGCCGAGATCGCAGGTATGAGGCTCGTCATATCGGAACCTAAGATTATGCTCCCGCCGATGTATGCGAGGATACCGGATACGCAGAAGGTCTCCAAGAACAGTCTCGGTGTATTGTTGAGCACCATGTACTTACACAGGACATCGGCATTGATATCCGAATACTCCGCAAAGCTTGATGCAAAATAATGTTCCTTGTGCAGGATCTTCACATCCTTGATGCCGTATATCGACTGAAGCCTCCACTTGCCCATGCGGCTCTGCAGCATCTGCGTCTTGGAACCCAAGCGGTTTAAGATGGGACGGAAAACCTTGGTGATGACCACCGTAAGGATGATCATGATCGCAAGAAGCATGATCGTCATGGACGGATTGGATATGAGCAGATACAGTCCTAAGACGAGCGATACCATCAGTTCGGTGAACAGCATGATGAACTGAAGGATGACCGTAAATACCTTCGGTACATCTCCGTCGATGACACGGAAGATGGTCGGGATATCGGCGTTCAGATAATACTCATAAGGACGGTTCAAGTACTCTTCGAGCATGTAGCTGATAGTCACGGACTGGTTATTGTTTACGAACTTCGACTGGATATATGTCTCCATCAGAAGATATCCGTTCTTCACGAAGTAGATCACAATGATGGCGCCTATCAAAAACAGGATGCAGTCTTCCGGGGAATCAAAATGAATGAAGTTCTCGAGGAACCTGACATATCCGCTCTCCATCAGAAGATCCGGATACATGACACCCTGGACTATGGGCATGATGAGACTGAGTCCCAGCATCTCAAGAAATGCGCCTATGAATATCAGGAAGCATAAGCCTACGACCTTGCGTCTCTGATCTTTTGTCAGTATGTGAAAAACTTTCTTCAGTATTCCGATCATTTATCTTTCCTGTCTTTTTTTCGTTTTGATCTATTTACATTTAAGGCTTGCGGCCATTTTTACTTTTAAGGGAACGATGAACCTGTCATTGATCTGCATCGTACGCAGATATCCGGCGGGGGATCTTAAATATATCTTCATCTTGCGGTATTCATTCGGGTTCGCTATAGGGCAGGTAAAGATCTCTTCAAACCGGTCCTCGCCGCCTCTTATATGTTCATCCAGGATGCGCAGATGTTCCTGCTTATCGGGATCATCGCTCCTGCTCACCTTTGTGTAGTATATCAGAAGTCTTTTATACAGCAGGTAATCCGATATGAGAGCCAGGTCATGCCGGCCTATCGACTCTAAATACTCTGACCTGTCAAAAAGATTCGGGATAAGGTCGGTATAAGTATGAGGATTGATCCCCGCATTGGTCTGTGACGAAGCCCGGTCGCATATGTAATCATAATATGCCCTGTCAAGATATACGCTCTTCTTCGACCGATCCAGCAGATAAAACGTGTATACCATGTCCTCATACCACATGGCGGGAAATCTGAGTCCGTCGCTGAGCTCAGCCTTGTACAGCTTATTCCATACTGCATTCTGGATCAGGAATCTTTCGTCTTCTTTGAGGAACTGTTCGAGAAGCTGCCTTCCCTCATAGACATATGCGCTGTCAGTCGATGCATCCTTAACATGATCTGCAAATACCTGGCGGTATCTGCATACGCACATATCGGAACCGGTACTTTTAAGCGCCGCCAGCATGGACTCTATCATCTCAGGATCCATCGAATCGTCTCCGTCGAGCCAGCAGATATAAGATCCGGTCACTGCATCCAGACATGCGTTCCTTGCGGTAAAGATCCCGCCGTTTTCCTTATGTATGGCTTTGATCCTGTCATCTTCAGCGGCATACTCATCTATTATCACTGACGACGAATCGGTCGATCCGTCATCCACTATGATGATCTCGAGATTCTTATATGTCTGCGCAAGGACCGACTCAATACCCTTACGGATATACGATTCGATATTGTATGCGGTAATGCATACAGATACGGTTTCTGTCTGATCCTCTGCGGCTATGTGTCCGGGTTCATATGTTTCGAATGCTTTCATGCTTTTTCCCCGTATCACCTGATCATGAGAAAGGCGGCCATGTTGCCTCTTTTCCCGTCCGAGGCCCGGTGCGAGAAAAGCCAGTCAGAGTTACAGTAAGTACATATCCCGCTCACTTCTATATGCTCCGGACTTATCCCGCTTCTCAGCATCATGATCCTGTTGGATTCCCAGAGATCCAATTGATACTTGCCCTCTTCTTTTCCGGGTTCCATTACAGCATTTATATCATCTCCGAATGCTCTCTCAAATTCCGTTGCAACAGCCTGACTCACCTCATAGTGGTCGCGGCATATGGACGGACCGATAGCTGCATATATGTCTGCCGGATCACATCCGAATTCATCTGTCATGGCCTTTACGGTAACGCCCGCCATACCCGCTGCGGTTCCGCGCCACCCGGAGTGAGACAGGCCGATCACTCTTTTCACCGGATCCGCAAAATACAGCGGTACACAATCCGCATAGAAAGTAGCGAGTGCGACACCCGGGATGTCGGTTATAAGTCCGTCAACATCCTTAAAACCCTGATCGTGAAGCAGTCCGTCGTCATGTATCATGTCCTCGGTGACCTTAACGACATTCGTCGTATGCGTCTGATGAGTACGGATTATATGATCCACGGATGTTCCGACTACGGGAGCTATGATGCGGTAATTCTCCTCCACGGCTTCGGGATCGTCTCCGTTTGTAAACGAAAGGTTCATCGAAGCATGGTAGCCCGTGCTCACGCCGCCTTCCCTGGTCGTAAAGATATCCCGGACAAACCCGAGTTCATCCAGTGATGGAAATGTAAGATATCTGATTGCTCCTTCAAAATGCTCTGTCAATTACCGCTCCTTTTCGGAATGTAATCATATGCGTTCTCGATCCATTCGATATGATCGCCGTCTATGGCGATCACATCATATCTGACCTGTGTATCAGTAGTTATGTGATTCATCATCATATAGTGATCGGATACTCTGCATATCCTGTAACGCTTGCGCGCATCAACCGCCTCGGCCGCGAACCCCGCTTCGGGAGTCCGTCTGTATTTGACCTCAAAAAACACCAGCACGTCTCCGTCGAATCCCACGATATCGATCTCCCCGTACCTGGTCCTGTAATTATATGTTATATCCCGTATATCATTCGCATTCAGGAATACCCCGGCCTGCTCTTCATATCGGGTGCCTTTCTTCCTGGTGTTCATATGGTTTCGTACTCAATTACTACTTGAGTTTCACGGCGTGTGCCGCATCGATCTTCTTCTTGATCTTATCCATCGAATCAACGAATACGAGTATCTCGGCAACTACTTCGTACAGTTCCGGCGGGATCATCTCGCCGATCTCAAGCTTCGAAAGTGTATCCGCAAGTTCGCCGTCCTGATGAACGGGAACCTTGTTCTCTTTTGCTTTTTCAATTATACGCTCAGCCAGTTCGCCGCGCCCCGATGCGATGACGACGGGGGCTTCTTTTTCGGGATCGTATTCAAGCGCTATCGCAGTTTTGATCTTTTCGGGCTTGTTATTTGCCATAATTAAGCCCTCGCATCAAAGTTCGATATCGAGATCGGCACGGCAGACTTGTTATCATCCACGATATCCTGCATGATATTGGCCATTTCCTCACGCTTGGATACTTCGGACGAGCAGGAATATCCCCTCTTCTCGATACGTGCGTTCAGTTCATCGATATGGGCTGCTATCAGATCGAGCGCCTCGTCATCGGGCAGATAAAAATGCGTGTTCACATGCCCGGCATTGTTCATCGTCACATATACATCCGTAGTACCGAGGTTATCCATGTCCAGATGCAAAAGCGCGGAGATGTTCCCGTCTGGGCGGGCCATGTTCTTTTTGTTGCTGTAAACATAGAGCTCGCCGTGGGCGTCATTCCCCGACATCTTCATCGGAAGCTGGATGTAGTTGAACATATTGTTCAGCTCGTTCATGAAGTTCATGTTCTTGGACAGGTCGTTTACGCTGTTCGCAAGAGGCGTATCTTCTTTGGTACGGGTGCTGAGCACATCAAGCAGGCGGTTGGTCTGCTCTGTCATGCGCTTATACAGATCGGATACCTGCTTATCCTCTCCGACCTGACCGGGGGTAAGCTTCCACTGATTATTCACCGCATTCTGCAAAATGGTCGCCATGGGCTTGGACCCTATCAGTTTAAGTATCCCGCGCGATAAGGCGTGAGAATTGACATCCTGAGCGGTATCAAGCGCATTTTTCAATGTATCCGCATCTACGCTGCCTGATTTTAATGCACTCAGGAAATCAAGGCCGGCGGATCCGCTGGATGTATTCTGTACCGGCTCTGACTGCGCAGCATTCTGAGCATTCTCCGTCTGTGCTTCGGTCCGACCTGTTTTCACGGTCTCTGCTGCATTTGCGGAAGTCTCACCAGGAAGAGGTATATCCTTAACCGGAGCATCGGTCATGGTCTTAACCTGCGTTTCGGCCTCAGCACCGTTTGCGGCTCCTTCGATGATCTGTGACGCATCCGCATTAACAGCGGCAGTATCTGATGAGACCTGACGCTCTTCGGCGCCGTTATTTACGATATCATCGATGATGTACATCACATCATTGAGCGATACTTCTCCGCGGGCCATGCTTTCGGTAAAGGCGGGATCTATGCCGTTCTCCGTGAGCAGATCGCCGAGCTCTGTCAGTTCGGCGGGATTAAGCACCATATTGATCGGCGCTTCCATTCCGCTCATCTTAAGTTCCGCTTCGGTCATCGGTTCCATCGCACCCTGACCTGTAAATATATCCAGAATATCTCTGGTCATGGCTATGGCGGAGGCTTCATCTCCTTCGGCGATCATTGATCCGATGGTCTGCGGAACCATATCCATGATGTCATTCACTGCAGAGCTGACCTGATGCTCATAACCCTGATATGCATGGAACTGCTGTATATTGTCTGCTGTAGGGGATATACCCAGAGACCTAAGCGTCACGCCGTCTTTTACATCGGCATCGGGGATGCCCGAAAGAGACATGTTCATGCGGATCAGTTCCTCTTTTCCGATGGACATTCCCCGTTCCATCATGGAGCTGACCATATCCAGATTGCGTGCGTCTATCTGAAGACCGGCGTTCATAAGCGCCGTGTTTAAAGAACTGGAAGTATCTGTATTGGTTAACAGCGGAGACAATGTGATGCCGTTTGAATCTGAACTCATCACCTGGAAAGTTACCGCACTTCCCACGGGAAGATCGGCTGATATATCCATCCTTGCGGTCAGCACCGAATCACCGCCCAGAGATATCTGGACTTCATTGCCGCTCTTCGCAAGGATCTGCCCGGTCACGGTATCTCCGCCGCTTAAAGCCATGGAGCCCTGACCCGCGTTCTGCTGAGGGGCTCCCTGCGACGAAGTCTGGGTACCTGCAGCATCATTTCCCTGCTGTATATTGAGTTGTAACGGTCTTAATCCGTTTATAATCATACCGGTATCGCTATACGAAATTTCCTATGAAACTGCGTCTGTGTATCGGAGTCGGTCCAAGTTTTTTCAGTGCCTCGATATGTGCCGCCGCACCGTATCCTTTGTTGCTTGCAAATCCGTAGCCGGGATAAACCTCATCATATTTAACCATCATGCGGTCTCTCGTAACCTTGGCGATGATGCTGGCTGCCGCTATGCTCATGGATTTGGCATCGCCTTTGATGATGGGAACCTGCCTTATGTCCACGCCGGGAATAGTCACCGCGTCGTTGAGTAAAAGATCGGGCTTGGGATCCAGTTTGGATATGGCCTGTCTCATGGCTTCATAAGTGGCGTTTAAGATATTGATCTCATCTATCCGCTCGCAGGATGCTTCTCCGATCCCCACGCTCACGGCTTCTTCCATGATGCGCACGTAGAGTTCTTCTCTTTTGGCTTCGCTGAGCTGCTTGGAATCGTTGATATAGAGTATCCTGGATCCCTTGGGCAGTATCACCGCGCCGGCTACCACAGGCCCCGCCAGAGGGCCTCGTCCGACTTCGTCTATCCCGCATATGAACTCGAATTCGCCGTACTTTTCTTCATACAGAGCCATATGCTCGACGCGCTCGACCTCTTTGATATATTTATCGTATCTTTTACGTGCCGATTGAAGTTCTTTCTGAACGGATGCTCTCTCATCTTCCTCAAAACGCTTTATTGCTTCGGGAAGATCCGGCAGTTTGCATTCCTTTAATTCTTTTTTTATGTCTGCCAGGGATAAACTCATTTGATGTCCTCAACCTTGCCGGCGTTATGAAGCGGCCATATGCGCACCCAGGCCCTTCCTACGATTATCTTCTTGTTGATGTTTCCGACAGCCTCCATTCGAGAATCCGCTGAGTTGTTCCGGTTATCTCCCAGAACGAAATACTCATCTTCGCCCAGAGTTATCGGATTGACGGCTATGCCAGGATCGTGGATCGTTTCGAATCCGTAATGCTCCTCTATCTCCTTGCCGTTGATGTAGATATTGCCGGCGTTGTCTATCTGGACAGTTTCCCCGGGAAGGCCGATTATGCGCTTAACATAGTAGGTATTGTCTTTATGGGTGTATTTGAACACTATTACATCGAAACGCTCGGGTTCATGGAATCTGTATGAGATCTTATCCACCAGAAGATTATCTCCGTCCTGCAGCGTATCTTCCATGGAAACTCCGTTTACGAGCGTTCTCTGTCCGACATAATGGACGAAAAGATACGAAACGAGCAACACTATCAGAAGATAGAGGGATGTGGATAATACTTCTTTCATTTTTTCGTTCACGGTGCTACCTCCAAACTGATCCTGCCCAATCTGCCGGATCTGTAATCATCCAAAAAGCCTTTTTCGGCTCTGCTTAAATCATATTCTCCGCCCTTGCCTATGCAGCCTAAGCGTTTGGCCACGGCCTCAAGATCGCGGCCTTCATATCTGTCATCCAAAACCTGCGGATAATTCTTAGCCATGTACTCCATCAGAAATTCGCAGAGTTCGCCTATGCTGACCACTTCATCGTTAATCGAACCGATGAGAGCCAGATTCCGGCCTACCGTCATATCCTCGAACTTGGGCCAGAGTATTCCGGGCGTATCGAGGAGTTCAAGCTGCTTATCTATGCGGATCCATTGTGCGCCTCTTGTGACGCCGGGCTTATTGCCTGTTTTAGTGCTCGCCCGTCCCGCAAAGGAATTGATGAACGTCGACTTGCCTACATTCGGGATGCCGGCGACCATCGCCCTGACCGGTCTGTTCTTGATTCCGCGCTTTAAGTCTCTCTCTATCTTCTCCGCACATGCTTCCCTGCACTGAGTGCGGATCTTATCCATTCCGTTCCTGCTTCGTGAATCGAGCGGTATGCAGATGAATCCTTTTGTCTTAAAATGCTCGCACCATCCGTTTACAGCTTCGGGATCTGCGAGATCGGATTTATTTAAGATAACCATCCGGGACTTACCCGAAGCAAGCTCATCAATATCGGGATTGCGTGAACTCATCGGAACTCTCGCATCAAGGATCTCGATGACCAGGTCGATCAGCTTCATGTCATCCTTCATCTGACGGAGCGCTTTGGTCATATGACCGGGGTACCATTGAATATTCATATATCTACTCCACCAGACTGATGCGTCCGTCCTTGCCCGGAATGACCATCCATGCTTTGCCTATGATATTGGCCCTGTTTACGGGGCCAATATTACCCGACCGTGAATCCTCGGAACTGTTACGGTTGTCGCCTAAGACGAAATACTCTTTTTCACCCAGCAGAATAGGCGAGTCGGCCATCCCGGCATCCTCAATGTAGTCATATTTATCCTGCGCTTCGATAGCGTATCCGTCGACATAGAGTCTGCCCTCTATGATCTGGACCGTCTCGCCGGGAAGTCCTACCACACGCTTGGTATAGTAATGCGTATTGGTATTTCCGTATGGCAAAAAGACGATCACATCGCCCCTTTTGGGTGCGGAGACCATATATACGAACCTGTTGATCAATACCTGGCTGGAAGCAGGCAGCGCCTCCTCCATCGAATCGCCGATTATGCCTGTCCTGCTCCCGAATACATAAGTGATTCCGAAAGCCAGGAACACTACTATCAGAGTGGCCACGACAAGTTCGAGAATACCCTTGAAAAACTCTTTATTCAGTTTGCTTTCTTTTTGGTAAAAAGTGAGCCCTTTTGCTTTTGCCATAACTAATTAATTATACCATAAATCAAAAAAAGAGGCATCCCGTTAAGGACGCCTCTTAAGCGTAAAATACATACTTTTCGGATTATTTTACTTTCTCTTTAACCTTAGCGGCCTTACCTACTCTGCCACGCAGATAAGTAAGTTTTGCACGGCGGACTTTACCCTTACGCACGATCTCAACCTTCTCTACGAGGGGTGAGTGTACGGGCCAGGTCTTCTCTACGCCTACGCCGTTGGAGTTCTTACGTACGGTGAATGTTGCTCTTGCACCTGTACCCTGAACCTTGATGATGGTACCTTCGAAGATCTGAATTCTCTCGCGGTTACCCTCTTTGATCTTACCGTGTACCTTTACGGTATCGCCTACATTGAGCTCGGGCGCATTCTCTTTAAGCTGCTCGTTCTCAATTTCTCTTATAATCTCGCTCATAATGCTCCTCCTTAATTATTTTTCGCTTCTTCCGGATGTAATGCCATATAAGCATCATACAGATCCGGTCGTCTAGTTTTTGTTCTGATAAGTGACTCCTTATGCCGCCATGCTTCTACTTTGGCATGATCGCCGCTAAGAAGTATCTCCGGGACTTTCTGTCCCATCCACTCTTCCGGCCTGGTGTACTGCGGGTATTCCAGCAAGCCTTCCGAGAAGCTCTCCGCCTCGGTACTGTCCTCATTGTGCAGCACCCCGGTGATATGTCTGGATATTGCATCTATCATGACCATCGCAGGCAGCTCGCCGCCTGTCAGTA
This sequence comes from Lachnospiraceae bacterium, assembly GCA_017620155.1. Lineage (GTDB taxonomy): Bacteria > Bacillota > Clostridia > Lachnospirales > Lachnospiraceae > XBB2008. The sequence continues at coordinate 30,922 of JAFZQY010000083.1, forward strand.
CATAATCTCCGATGGAAACATGATCGGTTACTATAGTCTCCAGGACCCTCTCGTCTACGCCTTCATAATGTCCGCACAGAAAAACCAGATGGTCTGCTTTAGCAAGTTCGGTTGCCATCGACTGGTCGAAACGCTTACCCTGTGGCGTCACATATATGACTCTGTCTGCAGCACGCTGTTCGGTGACCTTCTTAAAGCAGTCATATATGGGCTGAGCCTGCATCAGCATGCCCGCACCGCCGCCATATGTGTAATCGTCCACTCTGCCATGCTTATTATCCGTGTAATCCCGGATATTGACGGCCCGGATATCAATGAGTCCGCTCTGCTTAGCTCTGGCAAGTATCGACACGTTCAGTCCTGCTTCTATCATCTCCGGGAAAAGGGTCATGACCGTAAATCTCGTCATATAAGTCCCTCCATAAGATGAATCTTCATCACGCCGGATTCGATATCGACTCCGAGTATGCAGTCCTTAATGGCCGGTATCAGGACCTGAGATCCGCCACGGTCCACAACATACACATCATTTGCCCCGGTAACAAGCACGTCCCGGATCACACCGATCTCTTCGCCGGTATCCGTGATGCACTTAAGTCCCATAAGGTCAGCCACATAGTACTCATCACTGCCTAAAGGCAGTGCGTCGTCACGGCTTACGGTAAGTTCGGCATTCCTGAGGAATTCAACATCATTCAGGTTGTCATACTCTTCAAACCCCAGTATAACGAACTGTTTGAAAAACTTAACGCTCCTGATATGAAGCGAAAGCTGCTGCTTTCCGGCAAGCGCGGTCACTTCCTTAAGTTTCTTAAATCTGTGAACATCATCCGTTTTGGGAAAGACCTTTACTTCGCCGTGGACTCCGTGTGTTGTTGTTATGACACCAATGGTAAATCTGTCAGTCATTCAATAATTTCCACATCAACCCGTCTGTTATCAGAGGTTGAAGCAGCTTTGACAACAGAACGTATTGCCTTAGCTATCCTACCCTGCTTGCCAATAACCTTGCCCATATCAGATTCAGCCACATGAAGTTTGACAGTCAGGTTTCTGCCGGATTCCTCTTCGGTCACAACAACCTCATCCGGATTGTCTACCAAAGCCTTGGCAATAACCTCTACTAATTCCTTCATATGCGTCACCTGCTTATTCCGGCAACTTTGAAGAGCTTGGCTACAACTTCTGTGGGCTGAGCACCATTAGCGAGCCATTTCTTTGCTTCTTCTTCATCAACCTTGAAAGTGGAAGGATCCGTGTTGGGATCGTAGGTACCGAGCTCAGCAATGAATCTTCCGTCACGGGGTGATCTTGAATCGGCTACAACTACTCTGTAGTAAGGCTCTTTCTTCTTACCCATTCTTCTTAATCTGATCTTTACTGCCATATTTACCTCCAAATTAATTTATTAAAATAAACCGCCGAGACCACCAAATGAACCCGGTAGCTTAAATCCTCTTTTGCCCGCTCCGCCCATCTGCTTCATGAGTTTCTGCGACTGTTCGAACTGTTTGATGAATCTGTTTACCTCGCTTATATCAACGCCCGCGCCTCTGGCTATGCGGTGCTTGCGTGAGGGATTAAGGAGTTTCGGATCCGATCTTTCTGCAGGTGTCATGGAAAGAACTATCGCTTCCATACGTCCCATCTGCTTCTCATTGGCCATCGAATCCAAGTCAACGCCCTTCATCTGAGGTCCCATGCCGAGCATTCCCAGTATGGAGGAAAGCCCGCCCATGTTGCGCATCTGCTTCATGCTCTCTAAGTAATCGTTGAAGTCGAACTTGCCCTTCTTCATACGATCCGCCATATCGCGTGATGCATCTTCATCTATGTCAAGGTTCTCCTGAGCCTTATCGATCAGGGTGAGCACATCACCCATGCCCAGGATCCGGCTTGTCATTCTGTCGGGATAGAAAGGTTCAAGGTCCGATAGTTTCTCTCCCATGCCGACATACAGTATCGGCTTGCCTGTAACGGCCTTAACGGAAAGTGCGGCACCGCCCCTCGTATCCGAATCGCTCTTGGAGAGGATCACGCCGTCTATTCCGATCTGCGAGTCAAAATCGGATGCAACGTTTACTGCTTCCTGACCTGTCATCGCATCGACCACGAGGAGTGTCTGGTGAACAGTGACTTCTTCCTTGATGGCCTTAAGCTCATTCATCATCTCCTCATCTATCTGGAGACGGCCTGCTGTATCTATGATGAGAACATTGTAGTTCTCGGAAGTGGCTTTTGTATGAGCGGCCTTTGCTATCTCTACAGGAGATACCTTATCGCCCATCGAGAAACAGTCAACTTCCTGTTTTTTAGCATTAACTTCCAGCTGGGTGATGGCCGCAGGTCTGTAGGTATCACAGGCTGCGAGCAGAACTTTTTTGCCCTTGAGCTTCATCTTGCCCGCAAGCTTGGCAGCCGTGGTTGTCTTACCTGCACCCTGAAGTCCGCACATCATGACTACCGTAAGGCTCTTGCCGGGTTCGTACTTGATCTCGGTGACTTCGGATCCCATGAGGTCGGTCATCTCATCTCGAACTATCTTGATGACCATCTGCGCAGGATTCAGTCCGTTTAAAACATCCTCGCCGACCGCTTTTTCCTCAACGGATTTCGTAAACTGCTTAACGACCTTGAAGTTTACGTCTGCCTCCAGAAGAGCCATGCGCACTTCCTTGAGAGCAAGCTTAACGTCCTCTTCGGACAGGCGGCCCTTGCCCCTCAGGTTCTTAAATATATTCTGCAGCTTATCGGTAAGTCCCTCAAATGCCATTTATCATTCCTGTCAGAGTAGTTCTCTTATCTCGCCTGTGAGTGTCAGAAGTTTCTGCCTGTCTTCCTCTTTGACCGGGCTGTTCAGGATCTCTTCCATCGACTCGATGCGGGTCCTGACTTCGCCGAATCTCTTTATCAATCCAAGCTTGGCCTCATATCCTTCAAGGATCTTGTCGCATCTCTTAATGAGATCATGTACGGCCTGTCTGCTGACTCCCAGGTCATCGGCTATCTCTCCAAGCGAGAGATTCTCATATACCACGGATTCGTAGACCTGCTTCTGGTGCTCCGTTAAGAGTTCACCGTAGAAGTCATATAAAATACCCTGTTGTACTATTTTTTCCATATAATGTACGGCCTTTATGTGTAAAGTAAAATTACTTTACGCCTATATTTACGCACATTGGATATAGTACAACAGGTGCAAACCCCTGTCAAGTATTTTTTCTTTATACCCGTTCAAGAAGACATTTTTATGATATATTAATCACATGAGCCGTGAAAATCTGCAGTATTACATGTAGAATCTGCAGTTCGTCATGCAGGATCGGTAGATTAACATGCAGGATCAGTATTCATAGATATAAGAGGGATAGGAAAATGTCTAAATTCAGTGATCAGATCAGAAAAGAATGGCGCATCAACGACTTAAACCGCGATAAGGGTTTAACAACGCCCAAAGATATCGTGAGGTTTGATGACATATCATACGGTTCACATCCTGAATGGAACCTTCTCGATGTATATAAGCCGAAGAAAGCGGGCAAGTCTCCTCTTCCGGTCATCATGATCGTTCACGGCGGAGCATGGGTATACGGCGACAAGGAGATCTATCAGCATTATGCGATGAGCCTGGCTCAGCGCGGCTTCTCAGTGGTCAATTACTCATACAGACTCGCACCCGAGTTCAAGTTCCCCGCATCCCTGGAAGATGCCTGTGCGGTATTTAAGTGGATCGGCGACAATGCAGACAAGTATGGATTTGATACCAGCCACGTCTTCGCAGTAGGCGATTCGGCAGGCGCTCATATCTTAGGCCTCTTCGCCGACCTCTACTCCAACCCCGATTACAGATCAGAGATGAAGAAAGCCTATCCCAAGGCCAAGCTCACCATCGCTCGCGGTGTAAAGCTCACAGCCGTCGCACTCAACTGCGGCAAATACAATCTCAGGAAGTACAGTCCCGAAGATAAGGATCTGAAGAAGGCGATGAAGGATCTGCTTACTGAAAACGGCAGCAAGTCAGAGCTCGAA
>JAFZQY010000084.1 GCA_017620155.1 Lachnospiraceae bacterium
ACATACTGACGACCTTCGTCGGTATTATCCAGAATATAGAGGGGTGAGTCTTTGTTGATCTTGACGATGGAGTTATAGACTCCACGCAATTCAGACTTCTTGTGCGTATCGTATGGCGAATTAGTCTTATCCGCATACGTAGACAAGTAGAAATTATGAATATTGTTCAGAATCGCAATATTGTTAGCCATAACGTCTGCCCCCTCCTTTCTTCCATGAATGTGTGGCAGCTCTAAAACCATCCTCTGAGCCCGTATCCGTCGGGTTCGCATATCCGGATTGGTTGCCTTTTAACTAAAAATGGAGATAGTTATAGTGATAGTTATCCATTTAGTTAGAATCATAATAACTCTTTTGGAAATCAAATGCAAGACTTTTTTTGAAAAAATTTGAATATTTTTCAGATTATTTAAAATGATATCAGAAATGCTGTGTTATTTCAAATAAATGATGCATTTCCCGGGGATCATTAATGCAGTGTTATGTAAACCGTATTTCGGATCAGAACCGTTTTCCGAGCCCGCTGCGCCGGTTCCGGATGCGTCGCTATCATCTCCGGCCGCACACAGAACCCCGGCTACTTCCGCATCTGATGCGATAACTCCTGACAGGTCAACCTCGGCAGTATCTTCGCCGTTATTATATACGATAGTGATGCTCTCCCCTTCCCAGGTCTTCGTGATCACAGCGATATTGCCGTCGGTAGGTCCGTCGGCGATAGAAATCTCTCCGCGTGCGATCTCGGGATAAGCATTCCTGATCGCCAGCGCTTCCTTATAATATGAATACAAAGAATCAGGATCATTGATCTGCTCATCGACGGGAGCAAAGCTCTGCTCGATATCCTTATCCGCGCCGGACGGGTCATTACATATGCCGGCCATATCCGTCACGGACCAGTTCATGTGCAGGCGCTTGTTCTCATCGGGCTTACCCTTGGACTTCATCCCTATCTCTTCACCGTAATAGATAAAAGGCGATCCGTTCATGGATAGGAGCAGCCCCGCTGTCATCTTAAGCGCTACCGGATCGCTCATTACTGCATTGGCCACACGGCCCATGTCGTGGTTCGTGATAAAAGGTGCATCGATAAATCCGGGATTGGCCGCGCCGAAAGTTTCCTGATATTCCGCGCAGGCGTAAGCAAACTTTTCCGCACTTAAGGTGCCTCGGCCTGCCTTGATGAGCTTACCCTCGGCATCGGCGGCATCGAAGTTAAAGAAGCTCGGCGTGCCGCTCGCGTAATACTCCGCGATCGTCTTCTCGGGCGCCCAGACCTCGGATACCATATAAAATTGCGGATCACGGCTTAGGCAATACTCATAATAGTCGTGAAGGAATTCTATATTATAGGAAGAAGATGCATCGTCATAATGCATCGCAGCATCCATCCTGAATCCGTCACAGCCTAAGTCGATCCAGAAATCCGCTACTTTCTTAAGTTCCTCTATAACAGCCTCATTGGCCAGATTAAGATCCGGCTGAGTATAGTAGAAAACCGCCTCATAATACCAGTCGCACCCGGGCACGTCACAGTATGTGCCATTCACCTTTTCCCTCGAAAAATGATAGTAGTCCACATAAGGGCATACGGAAAGGTCCGGTTCTTCATCAGAACTGAGCGTGCGCAGATAATCGCAGGCCTCCTTAAACCAGGGATGTTCGCTCGAAGAATGATTGATGACGAGGTCTATGATCAGGCGGACGCCCTTCTCATGGCAGGCATCGGCCAGGGACTTAAAGTCATCGTTGGTGCCAAACGACGGATCTACGGAATAATAATCCGTCGTGTCGTATTTATGATAGGAAGGGGCTGACATGATCGGCGTGAGCCAGATGCCGTTGCACCCAAGATCCGTGATGTAGTCAAGTTTGGATTCGATTCCCTTAAGATCACCGCAGCCGTCCCCGTTGCTGTCACAGTACGATGCGGGGAAAATCTCATAGTAGTTGCGGTAGTTGTCATCGACTATGTTTACGGGAAGTTCGACGGCCGGAGCCTGGGAAACAGTTGCTTCGACGGTGGAGTCAGGGGCATCAGTTTCAGCCGGAGCATCGGACGCAGGCATTTTCCCACATCCCACCAGCATGCATATAACCATGCACAGCGCCGTTATTCTATTTATTGACCTCATCTTCTTTTCCATAGATCCGAATACTCCCCGGACAAAACTCCACAGTCACAAATGCACCACCCGGAAATCCGGATGGTGCACGATCTTGAAACAATATCAGCCTTTTACGGCACCGCCGGTAACTCCTTCTACATAGTACCTCTGCAGGCACATGAACAGGATCGTTACTGGTATCGCTACGAGGATACCGCCGGCGCAGAATCGGGTGAAATATCCCTGGTAGTCAGCGGTATTGACCCAGTTGTACAGAGCCACTGCTACGTTATATCCGTCGGTGTTACCGAATGCAACGTAGGATGCGAATACGTAATCACACCAGGGAGCCATGAAGGCAACCAGCGCGGTGTAGATGATTATCGGCTTTGCAAGCGGGATGATCATGCTGAAGAATACTCTCGCACGTGATGCACCGTCTATCCTCGCAGCCTCATCCAGCGACTTCGGGATCGTATCGAAGTATCCCTTGCAGACATAATATCCCATACCGGAGCTTGCCACTCCTATCAGGATCAGTCCGGGAACCGCGCCTGCCTGTGTCAAGCCAAACAGTTTGAGCAGGAAGTATAAGCAGATCATGGTCAGGAATCCGGGGAACATTCCGAGGATCAGCCAGAATCTCATCAGTAGTTCTCTGCCCTTGAATCTCATGCGCGACAGTGCATAGGAAACCATAAGCACCATGATGGTCTGTCCGATTGAAACGAAGATCGCGATGGTCAGAGTGTTCGCATACCAGTGAACGAACTTGGACGAATTGCCGAACAGCCATACATAGTTATCCATCGAGAACTGCTTGGGTACCAGATAGTTAACCATTCCGCCGTACTCTCCGGTAGCCGATCTGAAGCTCTGGAGGATGATGCACACGAACGGGAACAGCCATATGATACTCATCAGTATAAGTACGAGATATGCAAAGAAATTGCTTACTTTTCTTGAATGACTCATTATTGGAAGCCCTCCTCATCTCTTACTGACGGCAGGAATGAATATACCACCAGCGAAACTATGGATACCACCAGGAATACCATGATACCCAGAACAGCTGCCATGCGATAGTTGGATGACTGGATAGTCAGTTTGTATAGCCAGGTTACGAGCAGGTCCGTGTATCCGGCCGCACCCGTAAGCTGTACCGATTTGGGCTCACCCTTTGATAACAGATAGATGACATTGAAGTTATTCAGGTTGCCCGTAAAGCTCGTGAGCAGGTAAGGTCCGGTCACGAAAAGCATATATGGTAATGTGATCTTACGGAATGTCTGCCAGGGGCTTGCGCCGTCGATCTTGGCAGATTCGTAGAGATCCTCAGGTATGTTCATCAGAAGTCCCGTACAGATGAGCATGACATACGGGATACCTATCCAGAGATTCAGGATTATGATCAGTATCCTCGCATACATCGCGTTATCCCAGAAAGGAATCGGCGATGATATGAGTCCCCATTTGATGAAGTAGGAATTAATGAGTCCGTCTTTGGCGAACATCTTGGACACATACAGGAGCGATACGAACTGAGGGATCGCAATAGTCATGACCAGGATCGTACGCCACAGTTTTTTGAATTTGATTCCCTTCTTGTTGATGAGGATCGCTACTGCCATCCCACCGAAGTATGTTAAGAAGGTTGCAAAGAAAGCCCAGATGAGCGTCCAGGTAAGGACCGTCACGAAGGTCTTTCCGAAGCCGGCTGCTCCAAACGAAAACAGTGTGCGGAAGTTCTCAAATCCGACCCAGGTAAAGAGTTTTGCCGGTGCCTGATGCGAGGAATCGTAATTGGTAAATGCCACGCATATCATGAAGATGATCGGCAATACCATGAATACGAATATGCCTGTGCAGGGAAGTGCAAGAAGCGTCTTGTCGAAATTCTCATCGATGAGTGAATGCAGATCGTGCTTGTTGGAACCAAGCGGTCTGCCTTCTTTTAACTTCAGCTCCTCATTCCTGTTCTCACGTACATTCATGCGCCATACGAGAATGAACATAAGAAGAAGGATGAAACTCAAGATACCGTATAGCAGTATCAGGAAACTGTTATCACCGTAGACAGTGACGAAAGTATCGGGATCCATATGTGTCTCGGTATCGCCCAGAGTAGCCAGTTTCCCCAGATAATGCCCTCCGAAGCCGATCATATACCATATGAACAGAGCTTCTATGGCAAGAAAAGCAAGTCCTCTGATGATCAGGCCGCGCATCATCGGGCCGAATCCCATGATCACATATGAGACTTTGGTCTTCCAATCGCCCTGAACAAATGTCCTGCCGATCTCGGCAAGATCATTGCCAAGCCATTTGAAGACGTCTCCGATCTTAGTAAAGAAATCTTTGATCTTATTCATAGCCCCCTCCATCTCATTTAGTTAAGAAAACCCCTATGTACAATTATATCAAAAAAATAAGCGGAGGGAGCGATAAACTCCCTCCGCGTACAGAGTCAGATTAACTAAATTCGATCCGTATCACAGATTACTGAATGAAACCTGCGCAACCGTCATCGTGGATCTTAAGCTCTGCCATCAGATCATCATCGGATGAAGAAGAAGTGATGGTGCCGGACTCAACATCCTTACCAAGAGCTCCTGCAAGATCCCACCACTCACCGGGATACTGTCCCTGAGGGATAGTGTATGCGAGCTGCTCTGCAAGTGCTGTAAGTGCGGGGTCAGCCTTAACTGCTGAATCCTGCTGTGCTGCTACGTTTGAAGGACCCCAGCCCTGCTCGGTGAATCTTGCAAGCTGTGCGTCTGTATCGGAAAGGTACTGAGCCAGTTCATAGCAGAGTTTGAGCTTGCCGCCCTCTGTCTGAGGCTTAACACCCATGAGCTTGAATCCGCCGAAACCTGAAAGCTGATAATCTTTGCCGTCAGAGCCCCTGAATGTAGGAAGCTTAGCACAAGCGTAGTTGTCGCCGAGGATATCCTGAAGTGCACTTGAATCCCATGTACCGTCTACGATGGCACCTACGTTGGTAGCTTCGCCTGCTGCGGAACCGTCAACGAAGATAGGGGACTCGATCATGTTGATCATTGCCTTATATGCTACAAGACCTTCGGGTGAAGCATAGCTTGCTGTTGTAGCTGTGAAAGCACCTGAGTCATCGGTATCGAATGTGCAGTTAGCACCTGTTGCAAAGAAGAATGCTGCATTGTACCAAGCAGAATCAGCGTCCATGTAGAAGTTCTTGCCTGCTGCCTCGCAATCCTCAAGAACCTTCTCAAGGCTGGAAGGATCGGTCACAACGCTCTTATCATAATATAAGAAGTAACCGTTGTCTGATGTAAGAGGGAATGCATAGATCGTGGAACCTGCTGTTGCTGCGTTTACGGAACCTGCATCGTTGTTTGCGGTTACCCAGTCACCGAACTCGGTGTTCAGAGGCTGAAGTGCACCTGCTGCAACCAGACGAGCCAGCTGATCCTGTGCGAAACCGTAGATGTCAGCACCGGCCTCAACGTCTGTGATCATATTGGAAGCTGCATCGCCTTCGCCGCAAGCTTCAACTACTACTGTGTAATCAACACCCTTGTCAGCGATGAACTGATCAGCGAGCTTCTGAGTAAGATCTACTACATTGTCAGCTGCCCATATTGTAATGGAGCCTGTACCATAATCAAAATCCTCAGATGCTGCAGCATCCTCTGTAGCTGCGGGTGTCTCTTCTGCTGCGGGAGCTTCTGTTGCCGTATCGGCAGCGGGAGCTGCAGGAGCTGCGGGCTCTTCAGCAGCACCACCGCAAGCGGTAAGAGATAAAGTCATTGCTGCTGTAGCCATAAGTGCTACTAACTTTTTCATTTTCATGATTTCTCCTCCTAAAAATGTTGGTCTTACTAACCTGTTTATTCAACTCCGGTTACTTGCGCAACCGATTGTCTACGTTGTCAGTTTAACAACTCGGGGTCTGCCTGTCAACTGTTTTTTTTAGACCTCGAAACTGCTGAATCTCTTATACATGTCGCGATACCTGAACCTGATAAGTTCGTTTTTCTTAAGGATATCCTTCTCCGTACCGGTATACTGGCACCTGATGCAGTAATACTCTTTCTTATCTTTGTCATAGAACATATCTATATCCAGATCCCGCAGAAAGCATGACGGGCATCGGTAGTTTAATTTGCCTTTTCCAGCCTGAGCCATGTGGCCACCTCCTCTTTATCCCCGATCTCGGTCTCAAATCCTAAAGTAAACATGGGCGAAAATGCGTATCCCTCTTTAATGTAACCAGTTGCGCTCTTTTTCGCGCAGCCCATGGAAACCTTGGTCTCGATGGGAGGCAGGACGCAAGATACTGAGTCCGCGCTCTCCATGGAATCCTCTCTGCACTTGTATCCGTATGCTATGTCGCGCCTTCCTTCGGGGCCTTCTACGCTCAATGTAAGAGACGTCATATCCTCGGGATATTCGGTCGTTCCGTAGCATGCGACCATATACTCATTGAGGGTGACAGTCTGCGAAGGATCGCTCATGGACAGGATCTTTCTCTCATAAGTGATCTCGCCGGTATCTTCAGTGAAGATCACTCTGGTCTGAAGAGTCACCTTCAGATCCTCGAACTCTATGTCTACGGGCTTTAATGTGAGGATCCTCTTCTTCATCCCGCTTTCGACAGCCTCTTCCGAAAAAGCGGCAGATGTACGGCAAAGCGCAAGATCTACTTCTTCTCCGTTATGAATGAGCTTTGCGGACCGAAGGGTTCCTTCACCCGCATAATGTGTAAAGTAGCCTGCGCGGTATTTTTCCTGGATAAGGAAAGGATAGGAAGCATCCTGCACATGAGGAGTGCCTATTCCCACCGGCCATTCAAGCTTCGCCGCATAAGGTCTTAAGTCCACGAGGGCGCCGCCCTGATACATGTTGATGCAGGCTCTCATATATGGATCGCAGTACCAGAAGAGCTGCTTGGTAGAACCGTAGAGAATATCGCGCCAGAGCGCGCATTCGGGCTCGGTATAGGTCTTTTTCTTACGGAAATGATCGGCGAATTCAGCCATCGTCATGTCAACGAGTTTGCCTTCTTTCTTGAGTTTTCCGTAATATGCGCAACCATCCTCATACGACTTCTTCAGCAGTTCGTACGGGCATTCCCAGCGCCCCATCTTGTTGAGCCAGCCGGGGCCTACGAACATCATGTTGTAGGAATAACCGTTATTGTACTTCTCAAGCGAACGGTACTGATCGATCAGGTTATACAGATAGGGGTATTCCCATGTCTTGGTGTCATATATCATCCCGCGGAGAACATTCTGAGGATGAGTTCCGAAGTTAGAGCCGTTGCCGTCATAGCAGGCGATCAAATCCCTGGAAAGATGCGGGATCGCAACGATTCCCGAATCCTCGGCTTCATTAGCAGCGGGTGCATGAATGTTCTGTTTCGACGGGATCCAGGGATTCCACGGACCGCCGTCCATCAGCGTATACCATGAATTATTGCAGGTGTGGTACGCCTTCGGGCCTTCCTCCCAGCATGTGGCCACGGCGCACTTAACTGTCGGATATGTTTCCTTGATATAGTTCACCAGATCGGCGTCCATATAGTAGGAGCCGGTGGATTCCGGGTAAAATCCGAAGATATCCTTGAACTTTCCGAACACATCATCCACGATGGACTTCTTGTCTTCCATCGAGAACATCCAGATGCAGAAGTCCTTGGTCTTGTATTTCTCACGGAATTCCTTGCAGGGCAGGCCCAGGAGCGAGAGCGCGATCTCATCTCCGTATTTCTCATGGTGCTCCTTCGCTATCGATACGGCTTCCTCATTAAAAAGACTCGCATAAGTCATCTGGATCGTGGTCTTTAAGCCGTTCTTATGGGCAGTCTCCTGCTGGAACTTAAAGATATCAAGGCTCTCTGTGAGAAGCGCCTTGCGACCGATATCTTCTGTCTTGCCGTGCCCGGTCACCTTCTCGGCATATTCGGGCACCATCTCGGGGCGATGTATTATGTTAACTATAAACTTATCCATATTTCCTCCGGATATCGTGTTTGAGATTTACATAATCTATGCAACGTTTCTCTCGCGTCCGCGTGGCAGCGCGTGAATGTGGTCTACATGATCTGCGTACTTTCTTTCATCAGGACTTCGTATCCGAGCAGATTGCGTGGAAGAACTTCCTTACCGTCTATCAGATCAAGAAGCGTCGTACAGGCGGTCATTCCGAGCTTGGCTACGTCGAACTTAAGAGATGTAACAGACGGCTGGTTGTGTTCAAGCATTGAAGAATTGAAGAAAGACGCTACTTTCATGTCCTGCGGAACATAGATCCCTTCTCTGACCAGATTGGTCAATATCGCATTACATATCGAATCATCCATGCCTATGATGCAGTCTACACGCTGTGCGAGAAGGTCCTTCACTATCTTGTCCATCATATACATACCGGTCACGTCCATATGGATCAGAGACTCATCGGGAGTTACTCCCGCACGCTTAAATCCATCCAGGAATCCGCCCAGCCTGTTGGTATTGACTACATGAGTCGAATTGCCGCCGATCAGAGCAAGTTTCTTAAGTCCCTTGAATAACAGAAGGCTCGTAAGCTCCGTACATCCGCCGCGGTCGTTATTGTCTACCTGGATAACGCCTTCGACATCGGTGGAGCCTATCGTGACGAATGGGACTTTGTTCTCCTGCAGGTATGCTATCGCTTTGTCATTGGTATATGTACGCCCCAGGAGCACGCCGTCGACCTTGTGGTTCTCAACCAGCCTCACCAGACCCGAAATATCAGTCGCACTGACCATGGATATGAACACATCATAGTCCATGCGCGCCGCCATCGATGTGATACCCCATATACAGGTCTGGAAGAAAGGCATATCAACGATATCGGCCTCTCCGGGCATCACGAAACCGATGTTCATGGTCTTGGACGTGGCCAGGCTTTGCGCAATTGCGCTGGGTCTGTAATTGATCTCGTTGATGTATGTCATGACACGGTCTCTGGTGGAATCCGATATCCTGCCCTTGCCGGAAATGGCTCTCGAGACCGTAGTTTTCGATATATTCAGTTCTCTGGCGATATCATCAATTGTCATATGAATATCCGGTGATCCAAACGAATTGTTATAACAACAGGGCAAACAATTTGCGCAATCGGTTGTTCGCACAAAAAAAGAGTAACACCGCTGCGTTATCGCGTCAAGTAGAAAATACAAAAAAAGAGGCTGCCAGCGCAAACCGCGCAACAGCCTCTGTATATATCGGTTATTCTGCTCTTATTCCGATCCGAAAGATCAATACTCGCCGGGCTTTTCTTCTCCTCTTAAGACTCTCAGGCCGCCCTGCGCAAGTGCGAGAAGTTCATCTTCTCCGGGATATACCGTGAAAGGAGCGATCCATTCGCAGTTATCCTTGAGTGCCTGAACAACCACCTTATCGTAAGCGATACCGCCGGTAACGATGATCCGGTCCACTTTTCCCTGAAGGACACATGCCATGGATCCGATATCCTTGCTCACCTGCATGATGAATGCTTCTCTTGCAAGCTTGGCATCAGCGTTTCCTTCCTCGACCATCTTGTCGACATCACGCATGTCATTGGATCCTACATATGCATTGAATCCGCCGTTTCCTACGAGCATCTTATATACTTCCTTCTCGGTATATTTTCCGGAGAAGCAAAGCTTAACGAGGCTTCCTACGGGTACGGCACCTGCTCTCTCAGGTGAAAAAGCACCGTCTCCGTCAAGCGCATTGTTGATATCAACTACACGTCCGTGCTTGTGAGGTCCTACGGATACACCGCCGCCCATGTGTACAACGATCAGGTTTAAGTCCTCGTACTTCTTGCCA
>JAFZQY010000006.1 GCA_017620155.1 Lachnospiraceae bacterium
ATAGCATAAACATGAGGACATGGCAATACCATGTCCTCATCCTGTCTCATCACACCAGTTCAGCATGCAGCATCCTGAGCGCCGCTGATACGGAGTTGTCTCTGATCTTCTCACGGTTTCCTGAAAAGTTGAAGCGTTTCACCACAGCCTCACCGCATACGCAGCATCCTATATATACTGTACCGACCGGCTTTTCTTCGGTACCTCCGTCGGGTCCCGCTATTTCGGTGATCGCTACGGCGACATCGGCCTCAGCAGCTTTGGCTGCGCCGAAAGCCATCTCATATGCGCACTCTTCACTCACTGCGCCGTATTTCTTTAATGTCTTTTTGCTCACTCCCAGCAGCTTGTGTTTCGCCTTGTTTGAATATGTCACGAAACCTGTCTTGTATACATCCGATACGCCGGGAACGCCGACCACCCTGCCTGACAGGAGGCCGCCGGTACATGACTCTGCAAATGTAATGGTGAGTCCGCGCTTCTTAAGAAGTTTAACGACTGCCTCCTCGAGCGTGACATTTTCATCGGTTGTGTAGACATGTTTGCCGAATCTCTTCTTTATCTCTTTGACTACCGGAGCGATGAGTTTCTTCGCTTCGGCCTTGTTCTGCGCCATTGCGGAGACGCGCATGTGAACCTCGCCCGTTTTGGCATAAGTTGCGATCGTAGGATTGGTCTGCGTATCGATCAGATCCTTGATGAGCTCTTCCGCGCTGCTCTCGCCTATGCCGGTTTCCTTAACGGTCACCGAATAAATCGTGCCGGGTGAGTGCTTTTTCAGAAAAGGGCGAACGCTGCTTAAGAACATCGGCTTCATCTCTCCGGGAGGCCCCGGCATCAGGATGATGTACTTCTTCGCCTTCTTATCGGCATCACCTGTGTCATCGGCTTTATACGGTATGATAACTCCCGGTGCGGTTCCGTTCGGATTCTCCAGAACTTTTCCGCCTTCGGGCATATAAGCCTGCTTATAGTTGTTCTCGGTAAGAGGGATGTTTCTTTTTGCAAAATACGCCTTGAGCGCATCCATTGAAGGCTGATGCTCTATGAGTTTACATCCGCATACTTCGGCCGCGGTCTCCTTGGTCAGATCATCCTCGGTGGGACCCAGTCCCCCGCTCACGAGCACTATATCCGCTCTGCCGAGAGCCAGTTTAAATGCTTCCGCAAGTCTGTCATGATTATCGCCCACGACCTGCTGATGGAAGCACGATAAACCAAGCGCCACACACTGTTCGGACAGAAATGCGGCGTTTGTATTGACGATATTACCCATAAGTATCTCGGTACCGACCGAAATGATCTCTACAGTCATATCTTACATATCCTTTCCCATGACGCCCCAGTTCTTGACCAGATAATCAACGAGGCTCACGATGGTCAGAACCAGCGCTATATACATGATGATAGTAGTCACAATCTGAAGCTGCGGAATGTCGGCTATCATCAGGATCACCATGATCATCTGGAACGTGGTCTTGAACTTGCCCCAATAACTGGCCGCTATCACTACGCCGTTATCAGAAGCCACCAGCCTGAATCCGCTGATCACGAACTCTCTGGCTATGATCACGATGACTATCCAGGCGGGGATACGCTCCAGCTCTATGAGTGCGATCATCGCAGAACATACGAGCAACTTATCGGCCAGTGGATCCATGAACTTGCCGAAATTGGTTATCAGGTTATATTTACGCGCGATCTTGCCGTCAGCTAAGTCAGTCAGGCTCGCTATGACGAATATCGCAAGCGCGATCCATTTATCGTACGGCGTGATATCCAGAAGCAGGAATATCAGGAAAAAGGGGATCATGATCACCCTGAGCATAGTAAGTTTATTAGGCAGATTCATCTGTAAATTCTCCTATCAGGTCATAGTCTCGGGCGCCGGTTATGCGCACATGTACATAATCACCGCTCATTCTCTCCCGGTCCACGGGAATAAACACGCGTCCGTCCACTTCCGGTGCGTCCGCATAGGTACGCCCCACATATATATCTTCCTCGGGAATGCAGCCTTCGATGACGACTTCCATGATCTCGCCGATACGTCTGTCCGCGTTATCAAAGCATATCGCCTGCTGCAGTTCCATGAGTTCGTCTCTTCTGAAATTCTTGATCTCTTCCGGTATCTGATCGGCCATCTCACCGGCGGGAGTCCCCTCTTCCTGTGAATAGGTAAAGACACCCAGCCTGTCAAATTCGATCTCATTAACGAATCTGTAGAGTTCCTGATGATCCTCCTCGGTCTCGCCGGGGAAACCGCTGATCAGAGTGGTTCGAAGAACGATATCCGGTATGCGCGATCTAAGCTTCCCGATGACAGACTTAAGTTCATCTTCGGAAGTCATTCGTCCCATTCGTTTAAGCACCGCATCGGATGCATGCTGCACCGGCATATCGAGATAGCGGCATAACTTGGGATTGTTCTCCATCTCATCTATCAGGGCATCATCTATCTCTTCGGGATAACAGTACTGGATCCTGATCCAGTGTATGCCCTCTATCTGTGATAATTTACGGACAAGCTCCGGCAGAGCCTTGTGTCCGTACAGATCCGTGCCGTAGAGTGTAGTCTCCTGAGCAACCAGTATCAGTTCGCTCACTCCGGCCTCGCTTAAGCGTCTTGCCTCATCCACCAGATGTTCCATCGGATACGACCTGTACGGTCCGCGAAGCGACGGGATGATGCAATAGGTACAATGCTTGTCGCAGCCTTCCGCAATCTTCAGATATGCATAGAAAAGCCCCGATGAATGCGCTCTGTGATCGGAACGATACGGAGGCGTATCAAGAGCATCACAGAAAACAGGCATCTTGATCCCCGCGTACAGATCATTAAGACACTCACATATCTTTCCGATAGATGCGGTTCCGATCAGTGCATCCACCTCAGGTATTTCTTTTTGAATCTCGGATATGTATCTCTGACTGAGACACCCGGTCACAACGATGAATCTGAGCGTCCCGCTGTTCTTTTTTTCTGCGACCTGCAGGATGGTATCTATGCTCTCTTCTTTAGCATCGCCGATAAAACAGCATGTATTGATAACCGCTGCTTCGGCCTCTTCGATATCATCGGTAAAACTGTATCCGCCAGATGCCAGTTCACCCAGCATGACCTCGGAATCCACCAGGTTCTTATCGCAACCCAGAGATATAAAGAATACGCACTTTTCCATAACCAGAAATCTCTGATGCGGAATCATCATAGAATTAGACCTGAAATGCTTATGCACTTCAGGTCCCGTGATCATTCCTCGTCGTTAAGTATCTTGATCTTGCCGGCGCCGAGTTCTTCTATCGCAACCGACAGGGCTTTCTTGCCCTCGCTGTCAACAAAGGCCTCATCGCCGTTGTTGATCTGTCTTGCTCTCTTGGATGTAGCCATCACGATCGAATATCTGCTGCTTACTACAGGCTCCTCGCCGGGCTCGACATCGCTGTTTACGACCTTCATCAGGTCCG
>JAFZQY010000085.1 GCA_017620155.1 Lachnospiraceae bacterium
AAGGGCCTGCCGGAGGCAGGGCTTCCTTTGATGAAGTTGTTTGAGCAAGACGAAAACTGTATAATGGATTAAGGTTTGAACATCGAAACCAGTCAGAGGGTAGTTCGCCCTTTCAAATCCTACAGTAAGTTTACGCGACCCTTGTCCTCCATATTTATTGAGTTTTATTTCATATAGGGATATTATTGCTTGTGAAGACTAACAGCTTTCACAAGCATATTTTTTGGAGCAGGTTAATGGCAAAGATCCTTATTCTGGCAAATTCATCCATCGGTCTGTATGACTTCAGAAATGAACTTCTGCTTAAGCTTCTTGAACTTGGGCATGAAGTAGTCGTCAGCATCCCCGATGATGTGAAGAAAGATGAGATAGCCGATGAAGGCTGCAGAGTCGTTCATACCGAAATAAACAGACGAGGCGTCAATCCCATCCAGGATCTGGGAGTCGTGCGCTCCTATAATGCCCTGATCAAAAGGGAGAAGCCTGACGCAGTCGTTTCCTATACCATCAAACCGAACATTTACGGCGGATTCGTATGCAAGAGAAGAAAAGTGCCGTATTTTTCGACGGTGACCGGTCTTGGTACGGCATTTGAACGAGGCGGGATCTTACTTAAACTGATAGTGTGGATGTACCGTCATTCCCTCGATAAGTGCAGATGCCTTTTCTTTCAGAATGAAGACAACAGACGGATATTCGAATCACACGGGATCAAAGCCTGTAAACATGTCACTGTCAGCGGCTCGGGCGTAAATCTCAAGAAACATGTCATGCAGCCATATCCCGGACATGCGGACGATATTACCCGGTTTATCTATATCGGCCGTATCATGAAAGAGAAGGGCATGGATGAATACTTATGCTGCGCCGAGAAGCTTCATGAGAAATATGGCGATAAGATCTCTTTTGCAGGAATAGGCTACTTTGACGATGATTATGAGGAAAGGATCCGTTCTGCCGAGAAGGCAGGATACTTTAAGATGATCCCTTTTCAGAAAGATATCCGTCCTTATCTGACGGAGACCGATGCTGTTGTTCATCCTTCGTACCATGAGGGTATGTCCAATGTCATCATGGAGGCTGCCGCAACGGGACGTCCCGTTATAGCATCTGACATCGGCGGATGCCGCGAGATCGTTGATCCTGATGTATCGGGATTTCTTGTACCGCCCAGAGACCGTGAGGCATTATATGATGCGCTTGATCGTTTTATGGGACTTACGATAGAAGAGCGCAGAGCCATGGGCAAAGCGGGCAGAAAACACGTAGAAGAGCATTTTGACAGAGAAAACATCGTTTCAGCCTATATAGACGAGCTAAACGGAGTACTTGATTAAAATGGCAGAAGATAATAAGAGACAGTACGACAGCATCATTCACCTGTATGGCGATGATATTCTGAATTCAGAAGGAATGAATGATTCTAAGCATTATATTCAGCACGGGGATACGAGCGTATATGACCATTGCCTGTCTGTTGCGGATATGAGCCTTAAGATCGCTAATACCCTTAACCTGAACTACGATACGGTGACGCTGGTCAGAGGATCCCTTTTACATGACTATTTTCTCTATGACTGGCATGAGAAAGATGCAAGCCACAGACTCCACGGTTATCATCACTCCGAGAAGGCTCTGTCCAATGCGAAGAGAGACTTCGAACTTAATGAAGTGGAGGAGGATATGATACGCTCGCATATGTTCCCGCTTAATATCAGTAAAGTGCCCAGACACAAAGAAAGCGTTATCCTGTGCCTGGCCGACAAACTGGTATCGGCTGCTGAAGTGCTGCACGGAATTATTTAGAAAGCTTCTTAACGATAAAGATCAGGATGCAGGCACCGACTACGGATACGATGATGCCGCCGATGATTCCTGAACCGTGAATACCGATGAGACCGAGCACAACAGAGCCGATCACACCACCGATAAGACCGATGATTATGTTCATCCACCATTTCTGAGGACTTCCCATCAACATTCCCGCAAGCCATCCGGCAATTCCGCCGATCAAAAGAGTGATTACGAATCCCATATCGATTCTCCTTTCTTTTTTTATACAACTCAGATTATACCATATCTTTTGTGGTATTATATAAGTTGATGTTATTTATAAAGATCGGGAAGACGAATACATGAACAGATTCCTTAAGGACAATAAATATGCAGCCATCGGTATCACGGCGTTTCTTGTAATAGCGGCCAGTGCACTGACAGTATTCGTTATCTTTAACTTCGGGCTGGTACTCACAGGCATCAAACGGCTTCTCCGTATCCTCACACCCATAATAGACGGCGTTGCTTTGGCTTATATTCTTACCCCTTCGCTCAATTTTATAGAAAGAGAATGGGTAGCCCGGATATTTGCGCGCAGCAAAAAGACGATGACCGTCAAGCGCAGACGATTAAAGAGGAACATATCGATCCTGATCACTTACGTCATCTTCATAGGACTCGTATACCTGTTCTTCAGGCTGATCATCCCTCAGCTCATCAACAGCATCAAGAGCATCGTTTATCAGTTCCCGAGATATATCAACAATCTGGAAGCTTTTGTTACGCAACTGTTTGATGACTATCCCGAGATAGAAGAAACTCTGAACTCTTTCATTACCGACTATTCAATTCAGCTTAACACATATATCCAGAATAAGCTGATCCCTCAGGCGGAGGACCTGATCAAGGTGTTCTCCATGAGTGTGTTTAATGTCTTGAAGGCAATGCTTAATCTGATCATCGGATTCATCATCTCCCTGTATCTGATGAGTACCAAGGAGCTTCT
This sequence comes from Lachnospiraceae bacterium, assembly GCA_017620155.1. Classification (GTDB taxonomy): domain Bacteria; phylum Bacillota; class Clostridia; order Lachnospirales; family Lachnospiraceae; genus XBB2008. The sequence goes on from JAFZQY010000085.1 coordinate 2,783, forward strand.
CGCAGGCCAGGCCAAGAAGATCATGTACGCGATGTATGAGACCAAAGAAGCCAACAGGATCATCTCCGGTATCAGATACAGCCATACCGTGTTCATCGGATTCCTCGGCGGCAAACTGATCGATTCCGTTATCATCGGCTTTTTATGCTTCGGCGTTACCAGGATCGTGGGCATTCCCTATGCAGTACTGGTCAGCGTTATCGTGGGAGTGACCAATATAATTCCGTTCTTCGGACCGTATATCGGCGCGATCCCTTCCATATTCCTGGTACTCATGGTCAATCCGATCAAGGCACTTTATCTGCTGATAATCATACTTGTGATCCAGCAGATAGACGGAAATATCATCGGTCCCAAGATACTCGGCGACTCCACCGGTCTTTCGAGCTTCTGGGTTATCTTTGCGATCACTGTGTTCGGCGGACTGTTCGGCATCCCGGGCATGCTTCTCGGAGTTCCGACTTTTGCCGTGATCTATGCACTGACCAAATACAATATCAACCGCAGGCTTCGCCATAAATCCCTGCCGCAGGATACAGAAAAATATATCAATGTCGGGACCATCGAAAAGGACGGGACCTTTATGGAATATGTGCCTGTTAAAGGCAGGAGCCTGCTTCAGATCCTCGGCATAGATAAGACTAAGACCGTGTTTAAGGGCATCCTCTCGGATGTGGATGACGAGGAAGAAGAGGAAGCGAAAACAGCTGATGCTGCTGCCGACAAGAATGACAGCGAAAACGGGTAAAGCTTATGGATATGTATGTCGTTAAGACGCTTGCGCTCACGACCGTATTTCTGGTCGTGATATATATTTTCATCTTCAGACGGCGCAGACAGAATCGAGGTAAGACCTGGGACAGCGTACAGGAATACCATGATGCCTTTGAGAGACACAGAAGGGGCGGCAAAGACCGAACCGACTATGTAACCAAATATAATTCCACGGAGGATTACAGAGAAAAATAATGAAGACAGGAAGGCTTGGCACTAAACAGATAACGATAATGGCAATACTTCTGGCACTGAGCATAGTAAGCCAGATCTTCAAGAATATCAGCGTATTTATCACGGGCCCCATAATAAATGCATGCATAATACTGGCTGTGTTGTCGCTGAATATCTGGTGCGGACTCATCCTGAGTATCATTACGCCCGTGACCGCGTATTTTATCGCGGCTTCTCCCGTGATGATGGCAGTACCGGCTATCGTGCCTTTTATCATGGCCGGTAATGCCGTGCTTGCGATCTCCGTACATTTCCTTCTGAAAAAAGACATATGTGCGCGCGGAAAAGCAGCATGCTGTGTGAAGAATTATCTTCTTGCACTGCTTTGCGCTTTTCTTAAGGCTGCTTTCATGGGACTTACCATCTCTCTCTGGCTTTTGCCGACATTCATTCCGGCCGAAAGCCCGATGAGATGTAAACTCTCCGTATTGCAGTCCACTTTTTCGCTGGTTCAGTTTGCTACGGCCGCTATCGGGTTCGTGATCGTGTTTATTCTCATTTCACGGACACCCATCATTACAGCTGAAGAAAGGAATTGAAGATCATGAAGAAGATAAGCAGGGCATTGGCCATAGCGCTTACAGCATCAGTGCTCCTTACCGGATGCGGACTTACTGATGCAATGGCTGAGATAATATCCGAGAAGCTTCAGGAGAATCTCGGAACGGAAGAGACAACCGATACTACTCAGGCTACCGATGTCATCGGTACGGACCCTGAGGAGCCGGAGGTAAGTAAGCCCGGGACGCAGGAGCCGGAGACGGTCGAAGAAGAGCTTGAGGCAGAAGTTCAGGGTGCCGATCCGGAACTTGTAGTCATGAACAAATACGATTATGAGATGTCTGATGATAATGAATATAACATGCTTCTGACATGTACTATCCGTGTCCCTGCTCTGTCAGATGACAGTGCAAAAATCTATCCCGAACTTGCGGCATCGCTGAAGGATCTTGCTGATAAGGAATTAGAGAATTTTGATGAGACGAAGATCCTTTTGTATGAAGAAACGAGTAAAGAATATGAACTCTACGAAGATCACGATGCATGGGATGCGTATGAGACTAATTCGGATGTAACCGTTAAAAGGGCTGATCCGCAGGTGGTGAGTCTGTTTTTCCCGTTTAACAACTATTACGGTGGTGCACACGGCATCTACGGAAACGGATGTGCGACTTTTGATACTAAGACAGGACAAAGGCTCCATCTCACGGATGTGCTTGAATCCACGGACGATCTTAACAGCATAGTCATAAAAGATATCCGCAGGCAGTATGGGGATGATCTGGATATGTTCGAGGATCTGGATGAAAGTCTGGGTCACTATTCGGCTGAAGTCGAAGCGGACGAAAGTTATGAATATCCCGTAGGCTACACCTGGGCGCTTACCCCGCTGGGCCTTGAGATCTATTTCGGACCTTATGAACTTGCCACATATGCCATGGGAGATCAGACGGTGCTCCTTAGATATGAAGATTATCCCGATCTCTTTGTCGATAAATATGTTCCGAAAGACAAAAATGCAGGATTCATCGAATGCTTCAACAGATATACAGATAAGTTTGATGTTGACGGCGACGGTGAGAATGATGCGATCGGTGTTGATCCTGTCTGGGATACCGAATATAACGAGTATGTAAATGCACAGGTCTATATCAATGATAAGGTAGTGATGGTAGGTGAGGACGATTATGACGTCGCTTTTCCCGAGGATGCAAAAGGGTACTATGTCCGCACGGAAGACGGGGGCAGCTATATGTATCTGGTATGCGCCACCTACAGTGATTACTATGATATATATGTGTATGACTTAAGCAGCGGCAAACCTGAACAAAAGGGTTATCTGTGCAGTCCTTCGTTCTACATAGATTATGATTATGACACTTCCATATCCAGATCATTTTTCCTGTATGATCCCGATAATATGCATTTTGCTGACAGATTTGATGTCATCACGACATTTAATGCATTTAAGACATATCATGTGGGACGGAACGGAATGCCTGAGACAGACGATGAAGTATACACCATATACAACACGGGCGGATGGGAACCCGTTAAGTGTATTCAGCCCTTTGAAGCTACTTACGTTAATGAGAACGGAGAAGAGGAACCTATCACAATTAACAGAGGTGAGACTTTTGAGTTCACCGCTACTGATGGGAAGACTTATGTCGATACGGTCATATCTGACGGTACGCCGGTCAGACTGTATTATGAGCTACGCGGATATGATCTCAGGATCAACGGCTATCCGGCAGAGGATATCTTCAAAGAACTCATGTATTCCGGCTGATATCTTCTCAAGCATAACTTGAATAATTTATTGAATCTTAAACTGCTACCCGCTAATATAAAAGAGCGGGTAGCTTTATTATGTATATGTAACCCGAGAGCGGGGCTCTCGAAACCGTATGTCTGATCGGAGGTGCACATGAGCATAGGCCGGAACATCAAAAGTGTAAGGGAAGAGCGCGCTCTTACACAGGAACAGGTGGCAGAAGCGGTCGGCGTAAGCTTCCAGGCCGTATCATCCTGGGAACGCGACGAGTACAGGCCCGATACCGATAAGCTGATCAAACTTGCAGAAGTCCTGGATGTGTCGATATCCGCCATCGCGGAAGAAAAGCACGGGACATTCAAGACCAAGGAAGTGATCTATAACTGGGAGCATATGAAGACCTATGTGAAGACCACGGCCAGGAACTTCAAGATGCCCAATACCCTGAAGGCGGTCGACTACGCAGTAGAGGCTCACGAGGGGCAGAAAAGAAAACGCTCGCATACGCCGTATATATACCATCCGCTTAATCTGGCCTGCCACGCACTCGCGATGAACATAGTCGAAGACGATGTGATAGCGGCATGCCTCCTGCATGATGTGGTTGAGGACTGCGGAAGAACGCTTGATGAACTGCCGGTCGATGATGATACCAAAGAACTGGTCAGGCTCCTGACTCACGGAGATACTACCGATGAAAACAGAGAAGAGGTCATGGATGCATATTACGCCGAGATCCTGAAAAATCCCAAGGCGGCACTCATCAAATGCCTGGACAGATGCCACAACCTGACGACCATGTCATGGGGCTTGAGCCGGGAGAGAGTATACAGGATGATCAAGGAGACTGAAGAATACTATCCGAAACTTATCAAGTCCATAAAGGCGACCACGGAATACAACAACGCTTACTGGCTGCTGCAATACCAGATCGAGAGCATGCTGGACATATACAAGAGACTGATGTGATGCAACCCATAACAAGGTTGGGCTGCTGTGACGATAGCCCTGTTGAGATAAGGAGATCACATGATACCCGAAAAACCCGACAGAATATCAAAAGAATGCAGATTCGACTCGTTTAAGGACGGCAAGGTCCTTTACGGAAAAAAGAAAGGCCGTCTGCCCGCTATGGGATGGAACAGCTGGAATGCATTCGGCAGCGGCAATACCGAGGAACTGACCAAGATCATGGCCGATAGATTTCTCGAACTGGGCTTAAAGGATCTGGGCTATGAGTATATCGTCCTCGATGACGGATGCTATAAGGAAACCAGGATAGACGGGAAACTGTCTAATGAAGAAGTTAAGTTCCCGAGCGGATTCAAGGCGCTTTCGGACTATATCCATTCCAGAGGACTCAAATTCGGCATGTATAACGATATAGGAACCAACCTGTGCGCCGGCGCTGAAGTCGGGACATGCGGATTCGAAGAAGAGGATGCGAAGAGTTATCTGGAGTGGGGCGTTGATTTCCTGAAAGTCGACAACTGCTATTATCTATGGGATAACGCCACTTTTTCCAAGCCGGAGAATGCAAGGTATTCATTTGCTCCGAATATCCGCGCGGTCAGGGTAGGTGATAAGACTTTTTCGTTTCAGGACATGTGCGTTACCGGAGACAGAGCTGTCATGGAGGATGACTATGTGACCGGGATAGGAACATTTGACGGTACCGGGCCCGATGCGTCTCCCTTAGGCAAGAGAAGCAGCGAGCTCGTGCTGGAATATAACGCCCAGCTTCCGAAGAGATCACCATATCGGTCGAGTATGCAACAGCTCAGAAGGAAGATCAGGGAGAGTGGCTTCAGATAGCTGTGGGCGATGAAATCTACTATGACGATCTTCTGGAAAAGAGCCCTGCGGAAGATGAATATATATGGAGTGAAGAGTTCCCGGTCAGAGTAAAAGCCGGGTTTAATCTGATACGCCTGATGAATCACAGGCGGCAGGAGAATACCCTTAATTCATATGCCAGACTTCTGAAGGCACTGACCGACTTTGGGCCCGATCACGATATTATGTACTCTGCCTGCGAATGGGGGAAGACTCAGCCTCAGAACTGGGCTTATAAGGTCTGCGATTCGTGGAGGATATTAAACGATATAACTTTCAGAGTCGGTTCGGACGGCGATCCCGGTCACGCTGATTGGACTTCCGATTATACGACAAGCGTCATGAGCCAGTATAACAAGGCTGTCATCATGGATGAGTTCTCGGGTATTGATAAGGGTTGGAACGATCCCGACATGTTGATGATCGGCATGGATGGACTTGGGCTTGCCCAGAACAGGACGCATATGGCCATGTGGTGCATGATGAATGCGCCTCTGATGCTGGGGCTGGATCTTCGGCGTGTGGAAAAAGGCGATGAGCTTTACCGCATCATAGCTAACCGCGACCTTATCTCGATAAATCAGGACAGCCTGGGAATTCAGGCAAAGAGGATCTGGACAAGCCTGCCGCATGAGAATGCAGGCAATGAGTACATACGGGATAATGACAGGGTTGATATTCTGTGCAAACCTCTTTCCGATTCCAGATTTGCGCTTAGCTTTATCAATTGCTCCGATCATGATGCAGACGATGTATTCTCCGTATCTGTTTCCGACATTCAGAAATATCTGAGAGACATGATCGATTCTGCCGGTTCGTATACCGTTAAAGATGTATGGACTGGGGAAGAGCGGGAGAACACTGACGGTGTGTTTTCGGTCCGCGTGTTACGGGCTTTCGATAATGCTACATTCATCATATCTCCGAAGAAGTGATATGAAGGAAAAGGATTTCTTTAATCTGCTGATCCGCACATATCGGACTGATACCGGCACCGATCCGGCTGAATACAGCATGGGAGCGTATCTGGATGTGTTTCTTCATGCATACCCGGAAGAGAAAGCACAGGTAAGACTTACCAGGAAAACTTGCGCACGCATTCTTCATGAATTCATGAAAAATGTGCTGGGCTACCCGGATATCGACTGGGACCGTGCGAAAGAACTTAAGGATATATATGATTGCAAAGTATGTGCGAACTCGATAGCGCAGGTTTATGAACGCGGCATAATGGCGGAATATGCGCCCGGCGTCTTTGGATTGGAGAAAATCGTTTCAGAAGAAGAGGCGAGGGCATATATCGAAGTTATCAGAGGATATATGTGATCGTTTTTTCTATGCGAATTTGGGGTGAATATGCTGACACGAGAAGAGGCATTATCATACGGATTATCGTTTCCGGATACATATCAGGATGCGCCTTTTAACGATCCCAACTGGCAGCTGGTCAGATTTCGGATGAATAAGAAGGCTTTTCTGTGGACATATGAGAAAGACGGTCATATCTGCCTGAATGTCAAGACGGAACCTGACAAGGCATATTACTGGAGGCAGATCTATAAGTCAGTGATACCCGGATATCATCAGAATAAGGAGCACTGGAATACGATCATCCTAGACGGTTCGATCCCTGATGATGCCGTTAAGATGATGATCGCGGAAAGCTATGATCTGATATCGGACAGTCCGACCAGGAGGATATATGAAGCGGTCCGCAAAATCCCTCGCGGAAAAGTGGCAACCTACGGAACGATCGCTCATCTGGCCGGAGACCGGAAGATGGCCAGAGCGGTAGGAAACGCTCTGCATAAGAACCCCGACCCGGAGGGCATACCCTGTTACCGCGTTGTCAACGCACAGGGCAGACTTGCCGAGGCATTCGTATTCGGCGGCGCCGGAGTACAGGAATCACTCCTTCGTGCAGACGGAATAGAAGTGGTCGATAACCACGTTGATCTCGCTGTATATGGGTGGGAAGGATAGGGGGGCTTCTTTTTTATCTCGGATTTATTGAGGCGGAAGCGCTTATGCGCTTTTTCTCTTTCTTAGTTCCAGAACACCCATAGTAATGAATATGGCGCCGACAAGGATAGAACCCAGGCCGAATAACACATCGTTTTTTCCGGTGGAGGATACGCCTTCTATATATATATGCGACCATGAAAGCGGCTCATAGTATATATCTATGGTATTGCCTACGCCGAGATCTTCTTTTGCCTTGACGGTCATGGACTTATCTATATCTTCGATCGTGTAATCTATATCTGTGAGATAGTCGGAGCCGGACTTCGTGACGGCAGTGATGGTGCCCACCGTTTTCTCCGTGCATTCGGCGTTCTTTCGGTTGGTCTGACTGCTTATCCCGAAAACAAAGTATAAACCGAGCAATGCAAGGATTATACCGATTACGATGGCGGATATGTGCCAGTTCTTCATCATAAAACGTCTTTGGGATCTACTGCTCATGTTATACCTCCTCCTGGGCTTTGGTGACTGTTTAGAATATAAACCTTACTTATATAGTATTTTACCATAGACATCACAATGATTTGATTGACAATTATTCTCATATAGAATAATATTCTCATAAATAGATGGGCAAAACTGTCGAAAGGCAGCGACGCAAAGCTATAGGGCCTGTAAAATGGTAGCCAGTTGCAACGTTAACTGCGATATCATTTTGGTATCGCTTTTTTTGTGAGGATTACGAGATGAAGAAAAAGATTACTGCGTTATGTTTGATGATCCTGTTAACACTGTCATACAGTATCTCTGCTTTTGCTGCACCGAAGACTATGTCAGACGGTCAGCTGTTTGATGCGGAATACTATGCTGATAACAATCCCGATGTTGTGAAAGCATTAGGATCAACGGAAGAGGCTTTGTATAAGCACTACATAGAACATGGGAAAGCAGAGGGTCGCCTCCCTTACGCTGATGCTCCTAAGCCATCTTCAAGTACAAAAACATCAACATCTGCTCCGGCAGTAACAAATAATAGAGCATCGTCAGCGAATCAGAATAAAACTACAACTACCGTATATATTACTAATACCGGCAGCAAGTATCATAATGCGGGATGCAGGTACTTGAAAAATAGCAAGATTGCGATTGATCTTGCGGATGCAAAGGAACAAGGTTATGAGCCTTGCAAAGTATGCCATTGACAGTTTTAAGTCGATAATCATTAATAGATAGATTTCCGTGCATAAACTGCTTATGTGTGATAGTATTTACGCATAAGCAGTTTTCTCTATATGACTTCTATCATGGGATTCGATATCCCTGTCTTATCTCTGAAATACCTGCTTATGATCCCAAGTATTAAGCAGGATATAACAGATATTGCTGTGATGACGATCGTGTTATCTCCTGCGAACAAAAAAGAAAGGAGATTGATGTATGATCAGTCAAAACAGCAAAGGAAAGAAAAACTATGATGAACTGGAGTTCAGCGATGACTTCATGTTCGGGAAAACCATGGAGGACAGAGAACTCTGTCGTGATGTGCTCGAGTGCCTTCTCGGAGAACCGGTGGGAGAACTACTGGAGATACAGACACAAAGAGAGTTCAGGTTCAGTTCAGATTCAAAACCTATCAGGCTGGATGTATATAATCGAAGCATCGATGATACTGTCTATGACACGGAGATGGAGAATCTGAACAAGAAGAATGTAGAATGGCATGCATTGCCTAAACGAAGCAGATTCTATCAATCAGCCATAGATACTGACTTCATGGACAAGAATGATTCATATAAGAAACTGCCTGACAGCAAGGTGATATTCATATGTACTTTTGATCCCTTTGGCCTTGGCAAGAGCGTGTATTCTTTCCGTGAAAGCTGTGATCAATGTAATGGCTTGCCTTTGAATGACGGAACGGAGAAACGCTTTTACAATTGCCTGTATGAGGGCGATGATATCCCGGATGAGTTGCGTGATCTTTATGATTACATCAAAACCGGAAAGGCTAAGAGCGATCTTGCTAAACGAATCGAAGAAGCAGTAGATAAGGCCAAGAAGAATGAAACATGGAGGGCGGAATACGTGAAAGAACGAGTCGTCATAATGGAAGCTAGAGAAGAAGGCAGAGAAGAAGAACGCGAGAACACGGAACGCGAGCGCAAAAGGGCTGATGAAGCTGAAAAAGAGAATATACGACTGAGAGAAGAAATAGAGCGGTTGAAGGCTGGTTTAGCTTAGAAACCTGTATATCTTTGAGTTGAGCATAGTCATAATGCGAGTGGCCGTTCCGAAGTGGACGGTCATTCGTTTTAACTGGGGATAGTGCGCAATATTATTAGTTTTGCAGATTTCTCGATTAATCTGTTGAACAAATAATTACGAGTGTGATATTATAAAAATAGTCGGCTGGTTTACATAAGGCTTATTATACCCTAAAGCAGTTGATTTTGTGTTGTGTAAAGACGATATATAGATTTGAGTAGACAGAATTGTAACACAAGGATGTGAAGACAAGTATGACAGAGATTATGAATGGTTCTACGAAGAAAAGAGTAAATAAAGAGTGGGGTATCGAGGAAGAGAGATACCGCCGTACGGCTCCCGATCCGTCAAAACCCGGAAGACGCTTCAGAAAGCGTGACAGCCTTCCTATCATCTTTGCGATAGCAGTGATGGTGTTTGTTGCTGTGTTGGGATGGCATAACAGCGCAAAGGCAGATGGAGTTACGGTTACTTTTGATGCTAATGGTGGCAAGTGGACAGATGAGACCGATCCGACTCAGGATATATATATTATAGAAACTATAATGGCAGAAAACAGTCTGATTCGTGATTTAGTATCAGAAGTGCCGAATGATCCTAGTTGGGATGGTCATAATTTTCTGGGATGGTATAATTCCTCATCTGAATTTATTGACGCTAATAAATATATTTTTTTCACTGATGAAAATGAAATATCTACCGGGTTAATAATATACGCAGGTTGGGGAGAACCTGTTTCTCCGCCAACTCCCCAAACTTATACGGTGACTTTTAACTCCTCAAATGGTGGAGTAACACCTGTCACACAACCGGAAAACCTTACAGATGTTCCGAATGGGACTACGATTTTAGCGCCAACAGTTCCTACTGCGGACGGATATACTTTTTTGGGTTGGTATAAGGAAGCGGAGTGCAGCAATTTATGGGATTTTACGACTGACACCGTCGATGATAATGTGGAGTTATTTGCCAAGTGGCTTCTGTCTCCGCAGGTTTCAATTACCGGATGGACTTATGGTGACCCGGAAAACACCCCGGAAGTCTTTGGCACCGGTGATGTTGCTTATGATGGCACGACTCCGAACTATGAGTATTATATAAATTCCGCTTGTACTACCAAAACCAACGCAGCCAACAGCGGCGCCGCTTCCGAGGGAGACGTGCCGGTTAATGCGGGTAACTATTGGGTAAAAGCAACCGTTTCTGCTACAGCCACATTTGCCGCAGGAGAAGCAATCAGTGACTTTACGATTTCACGGAGAACCTTAACTGTTAATAACGGTATCACAATAGATGATAAAACATATGATGGTACCAACAGCGTTGCCGCTTCCAGCATTCATTATGATGCAGTAGCGCTTGATAATGTTGCTGATCGTGATCGCATAGATGCTACAACGTATGATAATAACAAGATAAGTGTGGTTGTTACTGATGCTTCATTCCCTTCTGCAAATGTTAGCAATGCGGATGTACATGTTTCAATTAACGCATTTGAACTTACCGGAACAAGCGCATCAAATTATACAAAAGCCGGTACGGGCAATCAGAGCTATGCTGAGGCGCGGATTATTCCCAAAGAAGTAACGATCAGTGGCATCACAGCTGAGAAAGCCTATGTAGAAGGCAGTACTGATAATACTGCCACACTCGATTTTACAGATGCCACAATAAGCGGCGTTGCGGATTCTGATAAGAATAATGCTTCAAAACTGAGCATTGATTCTTCGGGTGCAAGTGGTGAATTTGCCGATACTTCAATAGGATCCAACAAAAATGTTACTATAACGGGACTTGCTCTTTCAGGTACTTCGGCGGCGAACTACAGTTTGCCGTCAACAACTACAATAAAGGGAACTGTTTATACAACTGCAACTCCAGTCGTTACTATAACCGGATCATACACTTATTCGGGATATGCTATAACACCAAGTTATTCAGTTACCGTTAACGGAAGAACTCTGACAAAGGGTACCGATTTTCAGGAGGCTCTGAGTAATAACGTTAATGCGGGTACCGCAACGTTGACGGTCAGCCCTGTATCTGGTAACGCTGTTTATAGGTTTACCAGAAATGAAACACAGAATTTCACGATTGGTAAGACAACATTAAGAGCAGCCAATGTCACCCTGGATAATTCTTCATTTCTTTACGACGGTAATGAACATACGGTTACCCCTACCGTGAGGTTCGGTACCAGTGTTCAGAATATTTCCGGCTTTACGGTTACCGGAGCTACTCATATTGATGCTGATCTGTATACGGTAACGATAACCGCCAAGTCAGAGAACAGTAATGTGACGGGTTCTGTTGAGAAGCAATATATCATTAATCCCAAAACCGTAACAGTCACTGGAATAACCGCGCGTGAAAAAGAATATGACGGTACCACCACAGCCAGACTGGACTGTAATAATGCCACGATTGTCGGCGCGGTATCGAGAGACGATATCAAAGTAAAAAGGGCCAGCGGATCGTTTGTCAGCAGAAATGCAGGTAATGATATTGAGGTCACGATCTCAAATATCCAGCTTGATGGTGATGATATTGACAATTATATTCTGGATGAAGCAGGGTCACAGCAAAAAGCCTATGCAAACATTACCAGGATATCAGTAGAACCGACAGTAACGGTCAGCCCTACTTCATATAAGTATTCAGGTACAGCCATCACTCCGAAGTTTACAGTATCTCTTGACGGAGCGAAACTGACGGCTAACACGGAATATACATATGAGGTTACGGATAATAATGGTCCCGGAACCGGACACCTGATAGTTTCCTGTGTCGATGGTGGAAATTATATCTTCGACCAGATTACGAAAGAGTTTACTATAACACAGTCATTAAAGACATCTCATACCAATAAACCTACCAAGCTCACAGCTTCCGCAACGGCAAAAACAGTAGGAGATGTTCCGCTGGGCGTAGCCGGCTGGGAATGGGAGGATCCTACGGAGGAGCTTCCTGCTGCGGGCAAAACATTGAAGGCTACAGCCGTATACAAGGGATCGGATGCGGATGACTATGCAGAGTCTGCTAATACTGTTACCGTTACGATCACAGTTCCCAAGGACTCAACTGCAAGTAACTCAAGCAGCAGAACCGGTAGTTCAACTTCATCACGTTCCAGCACAACTACAAGCAGCAGAACGGGCACCAGCTCCAGAACATCCTCAAGCGGTTCATCAACAAGCTCCAGGACCGGATCTTCAAGTTCTTCGGGTTCAACAAGCGGCAGAACAGGATCAGGCTCAAGAACAGGCAGCTCGTCAGGATCATCGGCATCGAATGCTGCAGCAGAGGCTAAGCCTCCGTTCATAGAAGGATTCCCGGATGTCAGCGGATGGGATGCGATTTCACTTCGCATATCCGGTACCTCAACAGGTGATTCGGTACCGATCTACATGAACGGCACGACTGAGGTCCCCGCATCCCTGCTCAATAATCTGAAGGATGACAATGTTACCGTTGTATTCGATATGGGCAACAGTGTTAAGTGGAATGTAAACGGTATGTGCATCCTGAACGAGGTGACCGACGCGGTTGATTTTGGAATCCTGACCAATACCAATACGATCCCTGCAGAGCTGGCTGATCAAATATCCGCAACGGATTACAAGCTTCAGCTGGGTCTGGCCCAGGACGGCGACTACGGATGTGCGCCGATACTTTCACTTAATCTTGGCAGCAATAATGAAGGTCTGCATGCAAACCTCTTCAGATACGATCCTGCAACCAACAGCCTTTCGTTTGTGACGGCTGATGAGATCAGTGCTGACGGAACGGCTTCGCTCACATTCAGCGAAGGCGGCAATTATGTGATAGTGGTTGATAAGGATATACTTGCCAACGCTTCAGCTCATCTGGATACACCTGCAGCAACCGCGACGGAGCCCGCTCCTGCAGAAGAGGGAACAAACCCTGTCAGCAATATCGCCGATCCTAACACCGTGACTGCATATGTTCAGTCACAGACTATAGAAGAGAACCATGTACCGAAGAGTGCAGCTGTAGCCAGACGTATGGTTGCTCCGGAGGTAAAGAAAGGCGTTAGGCTGTTCTGGATCCTGCTTCTAGCCGGTTCGGCTGTGATCGGCGCTGTGACATTCCTTCTGATGAACAGACAGGACTTAAAGGCACGCGCATCAGCCCGTGCTTCGAGAAAAGCGCTTGATAAGAGCAATAAGAGTGTTAAGGCCATACAGAAGGCAAATAATAAGAAATTCAAGAAATATCTGTAAATATATGTGAAGCGGAGGCTTCGGAATGGAGGATGAGCAAAATGGATGTAGATGTAAAGGCAATGATCGACAAGGTGGTAGATAAGGCTAAGAGTGATCCCAAGTTTATGGAAGAACTCAAGAAGGATCCTGAGAAGGCCATCGAATCTGTTATCGGAATGGATATTCCCGACGGAGTAGCAGATAAGGTACTTGCTTCTGTGAAGGGTGCCGATGCCCTTGACAAGGTATCCGGCGTTCTTGATATGTTCAAGAAGTGATTCTGATATAAACGAAACAGAGCATAAGAAAACAGGAGACTTGAAAAAGTCTCCTGTTTTTTACTTGGTTATTAACACGAATTCAGATCAAGCGCGCTCTACAAGTCCGGATCTTAAGCATGAAGTACATACATGCATTCTCTTGGCTCCGCCGTTCACTTTGCATTTAACCTTCTGAACGTTGGAGTTCCAGATTCTGTTAGATCTTCTATGGGAATGGCTGACGTTGTTTCCGAAGTGAGCGCCCTTGCCACATATATCACATTTAGCCATGATGACACCTCCTTTATCTGGTATCTTTTTGAAACGCAACATTGATATATTATCAGACTTGGGTGAATAATGCAACAATTAATTTAGTATATATAACTTCCTTTTTCACGAAAGAGATGATACAATACTAAATAAATTTTGATATTAAAAGTTTTTTGAGTAATTTAGAAAGGATCGGTGCATATGAAGAAATCTTCAATGGATACACATTTGGGTAATATAGAGATTCAGAATGATGTCATCGGCCAGTATGCGGGAGCCATTGCTACAGAGTGCTTCGGCATAGTAGGCATGGCAGGCATCAATGTGAGAGACGGCCTGGTCAAGATGCTCAAGATGGACAACTTAAACCGCGGCGTCGGCGTAACTCTTGAGAACAATAAACTGAAACTTGATCTGCATATAATCGTGGCATACGGCGTGAGCATCATGGCCGTATCCGAGAATCTGATCAGCGAGATCAAGTACAAGGTTGAGGAGTTCGTAGGCATAGAAGTAGAGAAGATCAACGTTTTCGTCGAAGGCGTTAAGGTCATCGACTGAGGAGGATAAACAGTGAGTGAAACATCGCTTGACGCAAAACAGATAGCCGCCATGTTCGTGGCCGGTGCCAGACGACTGGAATCACAGAAAGAGATCATCAACGAACTGAATGTGTTCCCTGTTCCCGATGGTGATACCGGTACCAACATGACACTTACCATAGTATCGGCTGCAGATGACGTATCAGGCCTTTATTCCACAGGAGACATCTCGATGGAGAGCCTGTGCAAGGCCATTTCTTCAGGATCCTTAAGAGGCGCCAGAGGAAATTCGGGCGTTATCCTTTCGCAGCTTTTCAGGGGCTTTACCAAGGTCGCCAAGAAGATCGACGGCGAACTGGATGCTTCGACGCTTGCAGAAGCGTGCGATAAGGCTGTAGAGACCGCATACAAGGCAGTCATGAAGCCCAAGGAAGGAACGATCCTGACCGTGTCCCGTGCCGTATCCGAGAAGGTATCGGATCTCGTGGATTCCGGTGAGACAGATATGAAGACGATCATCGAGGGTGCTATCGCAGCCGGAGATGAGATGCTTCTCAAGACTCCCGAGATGCTTCCGGTCCTTAAGCAGGCCGGCGTTGTGGATTCCGGCGGACAGGGTCTTATGGAAGTCCTTCACGGAGCATATGACGCATTCTGCGGCAAGGAGGTAGACTTTTCGCCCATCACTTCAGGAGGCTCCAAGAAAAAGCCCGAAACCGCGACGGCTGAACCTCCGAAGCTTAAGTTCCTCTACTGTACGGAGTATAATATCCGACTCAAGGAGAACTTTAATTTCAATGTAAAGCTTGAACTGGATTACAAGACATATCTTGAGTCCATCGGTGATTCCATAGTCGTAGTAACCGATGAGAATATCGTTAAGGTTCATGTACATACCAACGATCCCGGCATGGCTCTCCAGAGAGCTCTTAAGTACGGTCAGCTCGACAAGGTTAAGATCGAGAACCTTCTGCTTGAAGAAGAAGGCAAGATCGCCAGAGCTCATGAACATATCGAGGAGAAGATGAGCGGCAAGATCGCGGAAGAACCCGCTACCAAAGCCGATGAACCCCGCAAGGATATCGGATTCATCGCTGTATCGGTCGGCGAGGGCATCAACGAGATTTTCTCAAGCCTGGGCGTAGATATGATCATCGCAGGCGGACAGACCATGAACCCTTCAACCGAAGACATGCTCAACGCCATCGACAAGATCAATGCCGATCATATCTTCATTCTTCCGAACAACAAGAACATCGTTCTCGCTGCTCAGCAGGCCGCAAACATGACCGAGGATAAGGATATCATCGTAATCCCGACCAAATCGGTTCCTCAGGGCATCGCTGCTATGGTTTCCTACATGCCTGATACCTCTGCGGAAGAAAATGCGAACATCATGACCGAGCAGATCGGTCTGGTCAAGACAGGACAGGTAACATATGCTGTAAGAGACACGGTCATTGATGATAAAGAGATCAAGGAAAACGACTTCATGGGCATCGGCGATTCGGGCATCCTCGCGGTCGGAACCGATAAGACGGAAGTGACGATCGAGATGGTAGATGCGATGATCGATGATTCGTCCGAACTCATCAGCGTTTACTATGGTGAAGATGTGGATGAGGCTACTGCAAACAAACTTGCTGAAGAACTGTCGGCTAAGTACAGCGGACAGGATGTAGAGCTTCAGTTCGGCGGACAGCCCGTATACTCATACATCATTTCTGTTGAATAAGTGCACGTGATATGTGCTGAATTAATCCTTAAGTATTCAGTATGAACATTACATCCATCAAGGGCATCGGTGAAAAAACTGCTGCCCTTTTTGATAAACTGAATATCGCCGATACCGGCGATCTGCTGAAGTTTTTTCCGATGGAATACGATCTCTTCGGCGAGATTGTAACAATCGATAAGCTGAAAGAGGGCGAGACCGCGGCAGTAAAGGTTTACATAACATCAAATCCCCTCGTAAGAAGGATCCGGTCGCTCAGCATCCTGTCATTCAATGTATCCGACGGACACGGCGAGATGAACATCGTCTATTTCAACGCTCCCTACCTGCGTAATTCCATTAAGCAGGGAGAAGAGTGCGTGTTCAGAGGGCGCGTGACGAAGCGCGGAAACAGATTTTCTTTCAACAATCCCAGGAAATATAAGATAGAAGATTATATGAAGCTGGCAGGGACCAGACAGCCCATTTATCACACGACCAAGGGCTTAAGCTCATCTGCCATACAGAAGGCCGTAAGGAATGCTTACGAGGCCGAGATCATGGGCGGAGCGGAGTATCCATCCTCACCTCTTTATGATACGCTGCCTTCGGATATCATAGAAAAAAGAGGCCTGATGACCTACAGCGAAGCCATCAGGAATATCCATATGCCGGGTGATGATGAGATGCTTATCCGCGCGCGCACCAGGCTTGCTTACCAGGAATTCTATGAATATATCCTGAACATGTCGCGCTTAGGTACGCATAAGGAGAAGAATCCGCACCCTATGATCGAAGTATCCGATACGGTGCGGCTTATAGAGAAACTTCCCTATAAGCTTACGCCCGATCAGCTCGAAGTATGGAATACCATAAAGAATGACCTGACATCAGATATACGCATGATGCGCCTAGTACAGGGAGATGTCGGATCGGGCAAGACGATCGTTGCGATATTAGCGCTTCTCATGTGCGTATCAAACGGTTTCCAGGGAGCACTCATGGCTCCTACGGAAGTTCTCGCCATGCAGCATTTTGAGACCGTGAGCGGGATGACGAAAGAATATGGTCTGCCTTTTAATCCGGTGCTTCTGACAGGTCAGATCAAGGGTAAGGCCAGGAATGAGATCCTGGAGTCTGTCAGGACGGGAGAGGTCAATCTCATCATCGGTACGCATGCACTTTTCCAGAGCGGCGTGGACTATAAGGATCTGGGCCTCGTAGTGACCGATGAACAGCACAGATTCGGCGTACTCCAGAGAGAAGCTTTTGCGGAAAAGGGCATAAAGCCGGCAGTTCTCATAATGTCGGCGACTCCGATCCCTAGAACGCTTGCTATGATCCTCTACGGGGACTTAGAGGTCAGCACGATCCATACGATGCCCGAGGGCAGGATGCCCATCAAAAACTGCGTAGTGGATACTTCCTACAGACCTACGGCGTACAAGTTTGTAACAGATCAGGTTAATGCCGGCAATCAGGTTTATATAATCTGTCCGCAGGTTGACAGCGGGGAACTGGTAGGTGTGGAGAATGTCACGGAATACAGCGAGGAGCTTAAGGCTACTCTGCCGGCATCCATCCGTATAGGCATGCTTCACGGACAGATGGCTCCCGCCAAAAGAGATCAGGTGATGGATGAGTTCGCCCGTGGTAATATAGATGTATTGGTTGCGACCACTGTCGTAGAAGTCGGAGTCAATGTTCCGAATGCGACTCTCATGTATGTGGAGAACGCCGAGCGTTTCGGACTGGCTCAGCTCCATCAGTTAAGAGGCCGTGTGGGCAGATCCGACAAGCAGAGCTACTGCATCTTCATGATGAATGAGGCTTCGGACCGTGCGAAAGAGAGACTGGAGATTCTTTCAAACTCCAATGACGGATTCGAGATAGCATCCGAGGACATGCGCCTTCGCGGTCCCGGAGACATATTCGGGATCAGACAGAGCGGAGACGTGATCTTCAGCATAGGCGATATATATCAGGATTCGGAACTGATCCTCTGGGCAAAAGAGGATGTCGGACAGATTTAGGGTTAAGATGGCAGAGAAAAAGATTATCCTTATAACGGGCAATACCGAGACTCTTGGATATTTTTCCAAGCTGCTCGCAGTGTATCTGTGTGAAGCGGGGACAGATGTATTCATATGGGATATGCTCAGGCCCAGTGAGAGCATATCCGCGTTCGAAGCACTCCCGGATAAGGAAGAGTGGGTGCTCGTAACATTCAACTTCATCGGATTAAACGGCGAGGGACAGTTCGGCGACGGGTTATCCACGATATGGGAGACGAACGGAATACGGATCATCTCTATCATGGTCGATTCGCCGATATATTATTACAGGCAGCTGATACGCCGTACAGAAGGCCTGAGCGTAGCGTGCATCGACCGTAACCATGCATTATACGTTCGCAGATGGCATCCGTATATCGAGAATGTCTATTTCTGGCCTCTCTGCGGAAATGAGCCGATAGACGATCTCTGGCTTTCCCCCGGAGTGTGCACGGAGCCTCCGTACCTTGACCAATATATGAGACTGCCTGTATCGGAGCGGCCGATCGACATCATTTTCATAGCCAATTATGTTACAAGAGAGAGCATATATGACTCGATATCAGGCGCGGAACCCGAGTATCGGGATTTCCTTCATGATATATGCGATCAGATGATCCGGACTCCATCGCTTCCTCTCGAGGATACACTTTATGAGCGTCTGCTGGCCGAATTCCCCGGAGAAAAAGAGGATGCATACCCCGAGGCCATGTTCCATATGGTCTATGTCGATCTGTATGTAAGATCATATTTCAGATCCCGGACGGTAGCGCGCCTTGCTGATGCGGGTTATACTGTTCATTGTGTCGGTCAGGACTGGGATAAGCTTGACCTTGAGCATCCCGAGAATCTGATCCATTCCAGAGCGATGATGACGAGCGCAGACTGCCTGCGCGCTATAGAGAGGGCCAAGATATCTTTAAATGTCATGCCGCATTTCAAAGCGGGAGCTCATGACAGGGTATTCACCTCTATGCTCGCAGGATGCGTGTCTCTCACGGATTCATCGGAATACCTCGATGAAGTGATCACGCCATGGGAAAACTACGCACCATATACGCTCGAGGATCCCGACAGCGTGTGTGAAGCGGCAGGACGCATCCTTCGTGATTCCGATATTGCGCAGCAGATCGCCGATAACGGATGCGCGCTTGCGGCGAATTCCTTTACCTGGAAAAAGACCGCTGAATATATAGGTAGATTATTTTGAAGGTATCAACCATACTCAGTAAACCCAAATATATAATCGTGTCCGTAATAGCCATACTCGTAGGCTGTCTTATGCTTTTTGCCACTTCGGCAGCCGAGCTCGAGAGAGAGGCCGAATCCGATTATTCCGAAGGATGGACCACAAACCACAGAGAGCTCGTGGATGTCGATGATATCAATACCGGAGATTCTGACGGATATATAGTGATAACCAAGACACTCCCCGACAGGATCAAAACTGACGATTCTCTGTGCTTTGTCAGTGCCAATACCAGCATTACGGTATATGTACAGGGGCACTGCGAGTACCGTTTCAGTCAGCCGGAGAATTTCACAGGCTTCGGATACGGGACTGCGTATCACAGTGTCAAACTCTCCCCGGAAAACGAAGGGGAGACTGTCAAGATCGTCTTGAACGCCAGTTTCAAGAACGGGAGCGGCGGCCGGATAAGGATGCTCTCCATTGAGGATTCGAGAGATTATTTTGCACGCCTTGCCAAAGGCCAGATCCTTCCTTTTACGATCTCTGTCGGGATCATAATCATCGGAATCCTGCTCCTGATCATCAGGCTGATCCTGCCTCGGGGAAGAGACCGGGGTGATATGGTCGCTCTGGGGATCACAGCCGTGATCACCGGTGTCTGGCTGGCCAATGATACGGGATTCTTCCGTATGGTACTTAATGCCGTCATCTTCTGCAGGGTAGTGGATTATGTGTGCGAACACATTCTGATCTTTCCGCTCGTGGGATTCGTATATTCGATTACACATGAACGGAGACGCCTGTTTATCCGTATACAGACCGTGCTGGCTGTTTTTGATGCCGCCTTTTATCTGATCATGCGATTCGTATTCGGATACGATATGACGGATCTTACTCCCGAGTATTTTGTTTATATAGCATGCTCAATCCTGTTAGTGATAGTTATGCTCTTCAGCGATCATGTATATTGCCGCAAAAATGATATTGAATCCGAGTCGCGATTCTTCTCAATGGGTATCATCTTTTTCCTGATATGCTGTGCCATCGATATAGGTGTCTTCGCATCGGGAGCCATGAGCATCACAGGGCACGCCCCGTTTATGCGTATAGGATTTTATGTATTCTTCATCACGATGGGAGTTGAGACCATCCGTAACTGGATACATGAACAGGCCTCCATAAGGCGCGACCGTTTCATCAATAAGATGCTTCAGTACGCTGTCTCGGCCAATGATCCCGATATAAGCATACGTGCGATCATGAAGTATTTCGGGACCGAATTTTCCGCAGATCATGTATATCTGTATGAGAACAGGCGTGACGGTACTTTCCACACCACCTATGAATGGTTCAGAGAGGGCGCTCCTCTGCCCGCAAGCGATGAGTATCACGACATTCCCTATGAGGGGCTCATCGATGGGATATATGACAGGTTTAACGAAGAGCATCGTCTCATCATAAGAAACCGTGAGGATGCCAAAGAGATCAGTCCGGCTCTTTATGATCTGCTCACCAGGATCAATATCAGAAATATGGTGATCGGACCGCTCGTTGCAGGAGGGGATCTTATAGGGCTATTCGGGATAGATGATGCACCCGATGATAGCAGCAACGAGATCTCCGATCTGATATGGCTCATGTCATATTTCATCACACAGCTGATCTTCCAGCGGGATGAGTGGCGTAATCTTGAACGCTTCGGATATATTGATTCGCTTACCGGCGCACATAACCGCCGTGCACTCGACATCTTTGAAAAAGAACACGCTGAAGATTATCCCTACGGTTTCGTAATGTGCGACATCAACGGGCTAAAGAAGATCAACGATACAGTCGGCCATGACTGCGGTGATGATCTGATCGCGGATGTGGCAGCCTGCCTGATAGAAGTGTTTGGCACAGACCGGGTATTCAGGCTCGGCGGAGATGAGTTCGTGGCATATTCTTTTGCTGAAACAGAGGCTGAATTTGATAAGCAGGCAGAAACCTTAAGAGGTCTCCTATATACAAGACAACGGAGTGCTTCGATAGGATGCGTATATGTGAAGGATGATCTTGCGGACCGCATGAAAGTCAAGAAGCGTGCGGAAGAACTGATGTATGCGGAAAAAGAAGAGTATTACCGCGGAAACAATGACAGACGCAGGGAGTGAGACTGACAGATGAGATATACACATGTATTTTTTGACCTGGACGGAACGCTTACGCAATCCGAATTCGGAATAATCAAAGCCGCTTCGTACGCCCTGTCGAAATTCGGGATAGAAGAGCCCGACAGGGACAAACTGCTTCGGTTCATCGGACCGCCCCTTTATTATTCTTTCGACAAATACTATGGGGTACCGCAGGATAAGCTTGATGAAGCAGTCGAATATTTCCGTGAAAAATACGATAATGAAGGCTATAAGGATGCGCCGGTTTTTGAAGGTATGATGCAGGTCCTGGCCGACTTAAAAGAGGCAGGAGCGGACCTTACAATTGTGACATCCAAGCCCGAGTACATGGCCGACAAAGTCGTGAAACATTCGGGATTAGATGAACATTTTTCACGCATAGTAGGCCCGAGCGTGGAGATGATGAGTCCCGATAAGGCCGATCTTATCAGGCGCGCGATACAGGTTACCGGAGCTGATCCGGTGAAAGTGCTCATGGTAGGTGACAGGCACTATGACATAGACGGCGCCGTAAGGGCCGGGGTCGATTCGATAGGAGTCCTGTACGGATACGGAACCGAGGAGGAACTTAAGAAGGCAGGAGCTACATACCTGGCTGAAACCGTACGGGATATATACAGGATAATTACGGAGACGGAATAAATGCATGATAAACTGACAGAATCCGATATACGCAAGATGGAGGAAGAGATCGAGCACAGGAAGCTCGTGGTACGCCCCAAGGCCCTTGAGGACCTGAAGGAAGCGCGCGCCCAGGGTGATCTTTCCGAGAATTTCGAATACTATGCGGCCAAAAGGTTCAAGAATCAGAACGAGAGCCGTATCAGATATCTTGAAAATATGATAAAGACAGCCCATGTCATCGATGATTCATCCGCAGATGATGAAGTGGGCATGAACAATACGGTGACCGTCGAATACCAGGATGACAAGAGTACGCAGAAACTCAAGATCGTGACGAGCGTACGTGCCAATTCACTCGGCGGATACATCACTCCCGAGTCTCCCTTGGGCAAGGCTCTGATCGGACGCAAGGTCGGTGATATCGTGCATGTTAAGACCGATTCAGGAGCAGAGTATGATGTGCGTATAGTGAAGCTTGAGAACACCGACGATACCGGAGACGAGATCAATTCCTATTGATCCTATAGCGAAAAAAGTGATGCCAAAAAAGAAAAAGGGGTTGACACTCCTTTTTGGCATATGTTAACTTCATATAAACCGTTGATGAAGAGTAGTAAGCAATTCCTCCTTATCATGAGAGAGCTGCAGATGGTGAGATTGCAGCGATAAGCGTTTTGCCGAATGGACTTCAGAGGGCGACCTGAAAGGGATGACTTAGTAGGGAAGACGGAGCGAGGGATCTCCGTGATCAAAGTCCGGCATATGATAGTATGCACAAAGAGGGTGTGTTTCACACCAAGCCGGGTGGCACCGCAGGTTATAGTACCTGTCCCAGCAGTAACAACTGTAGGGACGGGTTTTTTATTTGCCCAAATAACTTGTCCCGGACAAAAAAAGGTGAACGGCGTTATGGCGCCAAAGGAGGAGAAAAATGAAAAAGAAATTAGTAGCTTTACTGTTATCCGCAAGCATGGTATTTGCTCTTGCAGGGTGCGCAGAAGGGGCAGCCGAGACTGCATCCGAGCCTGCCGCAGCCCAGAGCAGTGATGATGGTGCTGCCGATTCATCCGCAGAAGGCACTGTTTACAAAGTCGGCCTCTGCAACTATGTGGCAGATGCATCTCTTGATCAGATCTGTGATAACATCCAGTCTACACTTGATCAGATAGGCAAAGAGAACAATGTAACTTTCGAAGTTGAATATGATAACTGCAATGCGGATTCAAACGTACTTAACCAGATAGTTGCCAACTTCATCGCAGATGATGTGGATCTTATGATAGGTGTCGCAACTCCCGTTGCCATGTCCATGCAGGCAGCCACGTCCGATATCCCGATAGTTTTCTCGGCGGTAACGGATCCGCTGTCAGCCGGACTGGTAAACACCATGGACGCTCCCGGAGCAAACATCACAGGTACTTCAGATTATCTTGATACCGAAGCCGTAATGAATCTGATCTTTGCCGCAGATCCTTCGGCTGACAAGATCGGTCTGCTCTATGATGTAGGACAGGATGCTTCCACCACACCCATTGCTGATGCCAAGGCATATCTTGATTCCAAGGGCATCGAATATGTGGAGCGCACCGGAACGAGCGTGGATGAAGTCAAGCTTGCCGCAGAAGCTCTTGTATCCGACGGAGTTGATGCTGTATTCACACCTCAGGACAACACGATCATGCAGGCGGAATTAAGCATATATGAGACACTTGCAAACGCAGGTATCCCTCACTATACAGGAGCCGATTCATTCGCTCTTAACGGCGCATTCTTAGGATACGGCGTTGACTATGCAAACTTGGGAGTAGAGACCGCATACATGGTCAAGGATATCCTCGTGGACGGCAAGGATCCTGCATCGCTGTCTGTTAAGACTTTTGATAACGGTACTGCTACCGTAAATACCGAAACATGTGAGACGCTCGGATTTAACTTCGATGAGATCAAGGAGACCTTCGGACCTTTCTGCACTCAGGTTAATTCGATCACAACAGCGGAGAGTTTTGAATAATCATGACATTAGCCTTACTTCAGACCGCTCTTGAACTCGGGCTTATCAGTTCGATCACCGTACTGGCCCTGTTCTTAAGCTACTCAATGTTAAATGTATGTGACTTATCGACTGACGGATGCTTCACCTTAGGGGCATCCGTCGGGGCGATGGTTGCGATAGCGGGTTTCCCCTATCTGTCGATAGCTGCCGCCATGGCTGCAGGCATACTTTCCGGTTTCATCACGGGCATACTTCAGACCAAGATGGGCGTTGATTCACTGCTCGCCGGAATAGTCGTAAACACGGGGCTTTATTCGGTGAACATCGCGATCATGGGCGGAGCGTCGCTCCTTAACATGAACAAGACCGTGACTGTATTTACGAAGATGGAAGACCTGCTATCCGGCGGTGCAAAAGATTACTCTAAACTGATCGTGATCGTGATCGCCGTCGCAGCCGTATGCCTTTTCCAGAGATTCTTCTTAAAGACCAAGATAGGTCTTGCGATAAGAGCTACAGGCAACAACCCAGATATGGTGCGCTCATCGAGCATCAACCCCGTGATGACCACGATCGTGGGACTGTGCGTGGCCAACGCTTTTACGGGCCTTTCCGGATGCCTGATGGCGCAGTATCAGAAGTCGGCGAACATAGATATCGGTACCGGCATGGTCACCATAGCCCTGGCTTCGTTGCTGATCGGCAATGTGTTCTTCCTTCATAAGAGCATTCCCGTCAGGATAGCAGGTACGCTTCTCGGATCGTTCATCTTTAGAGTCGTATATACAGTAGCACTGAGACTCAAGATGCCCGCATATATGCTGAAGCTCATATCATCTGTGATAGTCATACTCGCTATTTCGGGTCCTTACTTAAAGTCCAGGCTGCCTCTCATGATCCGTAACTGGAAGCTTAAGAAAGGAGGCCCGGACAATGCTTAGTATCAGGAACATATATAAGACATTCGAAGAAGGGACTCCGAGCGAAAAGGTGGTTTTTAGGGATCTGTCTCTTGAAGTGGCAGACGGAGATTTCATTACGATAATCGGCTCAAACGGTGCCGGCAAATCCACTCTGTTTAATCTGATCGCGGGATCATTCCTGACCGATAAGGGAAACATTTTTCTTGATGGTGAGAATATCACGATGATGCCCGAGCACATGAGAGCCAAGGATATAGGGCGGCTTTTCCAGGATCCTTTAAAGGGCACGGCGCCCGGAATGACGATAGAGGAAAACCTGGCACTCGCTGCCGGCAAAGGCGGATGGCTGTCCAGCATCAAGAAGAGCGAGAAGAAAGAGTTCAGAGAACGCGTGGCGCTCCTCGGTATGGGCCTTGAAGACCGCATGCATCATCCGGTAGGCCTTTTGTCCGGAGGTCAGAGACAGGCGCTGACACTGATGATGGCCACATATTCCACTCCGAAACTCCTGCTCCTTGATGAACATACGGCTGCCCTTGATCCGGCCACATCGGAGAAGGTGATGGAGATCACCAATAAGACGGTGAAAGAAAACAATCTCACCTGTCTGATGATCACGCATAACATGGAATCGGCTCTTTCAACAGGAAACAGAACACTCATGATGAGTGACGGAAATATAGTAGTTGATGTATCCGGAGAGGAACGGGATAAGCTTCAGGTTGATGACCTGCTTAACATGTTCTCCGAAGCTTCCGGCAAGAATCTGGATAACGACAGGATTCTCTTAAAAGAAGGAGGAAAGCAATGAGCGACAACACAATCCCTTACAAGATCTATCTGAACGAAGAGGAGATGCCCAAGGCCTGGTACAACTTAAGAGCCGACATGAAGAACAAACCGGCGCCGCTGTTAAATCCCGGAACAGGTCAGCCGCTCTCGGCGGAAGAACTCTCACCCATCTTCTGTGAAGAACTTGTTAAACAGGAACTTGACGAGACTACACCGTTCATAGATATTCCCGAGGAGATCAGAAGCTTCTACAAGATGTACAGGCCTTCACCGCTTGTCCGTGCATATTGCCTTGAGGAAAAGCTCGGCACTCCGGCCAGGATCTATTACAAGTTCGAGGGCAACAATACGAGCGGAAGCCATAAATTAAATTCCGCCATCGCTCAGGCATATTATGCGAAGAAGCAGGGCCTTAAGGGCGTGACCACGGAGACCGGAGCAGGTCAGTGGGGTACGGCTCTGTCCATGGCATGTTCGTATTTTGACCTGGACTGCAAGGTATACATGGTCAAGGTTTCATATGAACAGAAGCCTTTCAGACGCGAAGTCATGAGGACCTACGGCGCATCTGTCGTTCCTTCTCCTTCGGATACCACCGAGATAGGCAAAAAGATCCTCGCAGAGTTCCCCGGAACTACGGGAAGCCTCGGCTGCGCGATATCTGAAGCCGTGGAAGTGGCTACTAAGAACCCCGGTTACAGATATGTTCTCGGAAGCGTTTTAAATCAGGTTCTTCTTCATCAGTCGGTGATCGGACTTGAGACCAAGACCGCTCTCGATAAGTATGATATCCATCCCGATGTGATCATCGGATGTGCAGGCGGCGGATCTAACTTAGGCGGACTTATCGCACCTTTCATGGGAGAAAAATTAAGGGGAGAGGCCGATTACAGGATAATCGCCGTTGAACCCGCATCGTGTCCCAGCTTTACAAGAGGTACATTTGCGTATGACTTCTGCGATACCGGCATGATCTGTCCTCTGGCTAAGATGTATACCCTGGGCAGCAGCTTCATTCCTTCCGCAAACCATGCCGGAGGCCTGAGGTTCCATGGCATGAGCTCAACTCTTTCCCAGCTGTATCATGATGGATACATGGAGGCAGTAAGCGTAGAGCAGACTTCTGTATTTGAAGCAGCAACCCAGTTTGCACGTACTGAAGGAATCCTTCCCGCACCCGAGAGTTCGCATGCGATCAGAGTAGCCATAGACGAAGCTCTTAAGTGCAAGGAGACCGGAGAGGAGAAGACCATAGTATTCGGCCTTACAGGTACGGGTTATTTCGACCTTGTGGCTTATCAGAAATACAACGACGGCGAGATGAGCGATTACATACCTACGGATGAAGATATCGCAGCATCCATTGCCAAACTTCCCAAGGTCAACGCATAAGGGCTTTTATTGTGTTTATTATGCTCCGTCGGCTTTCCGCCGGCGGAGTTTTGTGTTACTATATTATAGTTACGACTAAAGATTGAAACTTCCCCCGAAAACAAGTCAATGAGGTATTGATCATGGGTATGACAATGACACAGAAGATACTTGCTGCACACGCACATTTAGGCAGCGTAGCGGCAGGCGATCTGATTGAAGCGGACTTAGACCTTGTGCTCGGAAACGACATCACCAGCCCCGTTGCCATCAAAGAGATGGACAAGATGCAGGTCAGCGGCGTTTTCGATAAGGACAAGATAGCTCTTGTTCCGGATCATTTTGTTCCCAACAAGGACATCAAATCTGCGGAGCACTGCAAATGCGTGAGAGAGTTCGCGAAGAAGAATGACATCACCAACTATTTCGAAGTTGGACAGATGGGCATCGAGCATGCTCTTTTGCCCGAAAAAGGACTGACGATCGCGGGCGACGTGATAATCGGAGCCGATTCGCATACATGTACATACGGAGCTCTCGGAGCATTCTCAACGGGCGTAGGCTCGACCGACATGGCCGCAGGGATGGCTACGGGCAAAGCGTGGTTCAAGGTTCCGGGCGCCATTAAGTTTAATCTCAAAGGGAAGAAAGCGCCTTACGTCAGCGGTAAGGATGTTATCCTGCATATCATCGGAATGATAGGCGTGGACGGTGCTTTATATAAATCGATGGAGTTTACGGGCGACGGCGTGGCCGATCTGACTATGGACGACAGATTTACCATTGCGAACATGGCTATCGAAGCAGGCGGAAAGAACGGCATCTTCCCTGTGGATGATCAGGCTCTGGCCTATATCAAAGAGCATTCGGACAGGACGCCCGTGGTTTACGAGGCTGATCCCGATGCGGTATACGATGCTGAATATGATATAGACTTAAGCACACTTCGCCCTACAGTTGCATTCCCCCATCTTCCCGAGAATACCAGGACCATCGATGAGGTTGGCGAGGTGAAGATAGATCAGGTCGTGATCGGATCCTGTACCAACGGACGCATGGATGACATGCGCATCGCAGCGGATATACTTCGCGGACGTAAAGTTGCAGAAGGCGTGCGCTGCATCGTGATACCCGCAACGCAGCAGATATATCTGGACTGCATCAAGGAAGGTCTGCTCACTGATTTCGTGGAAGCCGGTGCGGTCGTATCCACTCCTACATGCGGACCTTGTCTGGGCGGATATATGGGCGTCATGGCGGCAGGAGAAAGATGTGTATCCACCACGAACCGCAATTTCGTAGGCCGCATGGGACATGTTGAATCCGAAGTATATCTGGCGAGCCCTGCTGTAGCCGCAGCCAGTGCAGTCACCGGATATATATCATCACCCGAAGCAATATAGAAGAGGTCAGTAATGGAAAAAGCACAAGGTAAGGTTTTCAAATACGGAGATAACGTGGATACGGATGTCATCATCCCCGCGAGATATCTTAATTCATCGGATCCTGCGGAACTTGCTACACACTGTATGGAGGATATCGATAAGTCTTTTGTTGACAGAGTGAGTAAAGGCGATATCATTGTTGCCACCAAGAATTTCGGATGCGGTTCGTCCAGAGAGCATGCACCGATTGCCATCAAGGCAGCGGGCGTAAGCTGTGTCATCGCTGAGACTTTTGCGAGGATCTTTTACCGCAATTCGATCAATATCGGTCTTCCGATAATCGAATGTGCAGAGGCTTCCAAAGCCATAAATGACGGAGACGAGGTTTCCGTGGATTTTGACAGCGGTATCATAACCGATATCACAACAGGAGAGACTTTCAAGGGCCAGGCTTTCCCGCCTTTCATGCAGGGACTTATCGATGCAGGCGGCCTGGTAAACTATATCAATAACAGGTAAATCATGGGTTCGTTTATTCTGATCGCTATAATCGCATTATTGATCAAGCAGGGGATGACTGACAACAAAGGTATCTCGGACTTGGGTAAGGTCCTGGGAACGGTTGCCGGCATTGCCTTTGTCGTCTCACTTTTTGCGCATCCGCTCCTTCTGGTTCTAGGCGGAGTCGGAATCATCGCGCTCATCATCGCTATAGTCAACAGAGTGTCCGGTTCCGAAAGGACCAACATCAATCGTCAGCATGTCGAAGAGTTCCGTCAGATGTACAACGAAGTCTATGAGATGAAGCTGAACGAGCTTAAGAGACAGCGAGATGCCGGATATGAGAGAGCCAACGCTACGGAGCGTAAGGCCAGAGAACTTCAGGAAGAACGCATAGCCCGTGAAGCCGCCACCAAGTTTGTGGATGAGCAGATACGTAAGAAATACGGAGATCAGGCGGTATCCGGCATCTCCGGAAGGTATTCACAGCCTGTGGGAGCTTCGGGACCGATACCTGTCTATACTCAGGCACCCGGGATGCAGCCGCAGCCTCAGCCGGCTCCGGCCCCCGCACCCAAGCCGCTTAAGAGTTCGATACTTCCCAAGGCTTCCGGCCGAAGGACCAAGATCGTCAATAAGTTCAATGAACAGTACAATCTGTATCTCACAGAGGAGCAGATCAGAAATATTGTAGCGGCATCCTATATGTCGAATGCATGGAAACAGGAAGTGGAAGCCATGTATACCAAGTACGATTCGGTATATCAGTGGCTTGTCGGCGATACGGCATATCTGCGTGCATATCTTCGCGCTTTTGCCGTGCAGGATGTGACCAGTGACTTCAGACAGCAACAGCAGATAGTCACCGATTCGTTCGAGGAGATATTCCAGTATTCGGATACCATATCGGGCCTCACCTTAGAGCGCCGCATAGACATGATCAATTCCAAGTTCCTTACGAACTTTGATGATATCACTTATATGATAGCTTACAGATATCTGGAGGCTCTGGGGTATCATCATGAACTTGAGAAAACGCAGCTTAACAGGATAGACGGTACTTTCGATGATCTTGTCGCCAAGTATGAGAATATGTCCACCGAAAGCGTTGATGCGGATCTTGACAGTATTGCTCCGCAGAACACCCCCGGAACGGGTGCTACCGGATGAGCGGAAAGAAGACAGAATATACTGATTTCAATCCTATAACAGCAGCAGATTATCCCGATGTCGATGTTATATGTGTGGATGATACATATTATATGGTCAGCACCACCATGTATTTTATGCCGGGATGTGAGATATTGCGGTCGTATGATCTCATACATTGGGAGCATGCGGCCTTTGTTTATGATAGGCTCGATTCCACGCCGGCTCAGCAGCTTGAAGGCGACCTGAATATCTATGGTCAGGGCATGTGGGCCGCTTGCCTTCGGTACCATGACGGTACATTTTATGTATGCTTCATAGCGAACGATACGCATAAGACTTATCTATATCAGGCTTCAGACATACGTGGCCCCTGGAAAAAGAGCCTGATAGACGGCTTTTATCATGACAATTCGATCCTTTTTGATGATGACGGACGCGTGTATATTGTATACGGCAACAGACAGATATTTCTGACCGAGCTTGAGAGCGATCTGTCAGGACCTAAGAAGGGCGGCTTGCATCGCATGATCGTCGAGGACAGCGAAGAGTCTCCTCTTGGCTATGAGGGCTCGCACATATATAAGATCGATGGCAGATATTATGTCTTTTTCATCAATATCCCTGCCGGAGGTCCGAGGACTCAGAGTGTGTATATGGCCGATTCTCCTGAAGGTGAGTTTAAAGGAAAAACAGTACTTCAGGATGACAACGGATATCACGGAATGGGTGTTGCTCAGGGCGGCATCGTGCAGGCTCCGACGGGCGAGTGTTATGCGATGCTTTTCCAGGACAGCGGAGCGGTAGGCAGGATCCCGTTCCTGATGCCTGTTACATGGTCTGAAGATCACTTCCCGGTATTCGGCGTAAACGGGAAGATCCCTGCGAGGATTGAAGTTGCGGATCTTAATCCGGGATATGATTATAAGCCGCTTGTTCGCAGCGATGATTTCAGAACTGAGGGCGGGGATTCATTCGGATTTGAATCCTGCTGGCAGTTTAATCACGAGCCGGAACTTGAACTTGTCAGCCGTGATACTGATAAAGGCATTGTCCGGATCACTACGGGCAAGATCAGCGCCAATCTTGTTCAGGCGAAGAATACGCTTACTCAGCGTACCCTGTTTCCGGGATGTACAGCATGCGTGACAGTGGACGGAAACGGCCTGAAAGAAGGAGATTATGCCGGACTGTGCCTGTTAGAGAGCGAATATGCCTATATCGCATTAAACCGCAGGGATGGGAAACTGAGGCTCGTCGTATGCAGACGGTCTCTTGGCGATGTCGGTTTCTGGGGTGAGAGACATGATACCGAAGCCCCCGAGGAACTGGCCTTTCTCGAACTTGATCCTGATACGAAGGCCGTTACTGTCGGCGCTGAAACTGATTTTGATGATATGAAAGATGTCGGCCGCTTTTTCTGTATGGCGGACGGACAACGCAAGATACTTGGCCCTGAAGTTAAACTGAGGTTCCTGCTCGACCATTTTACCGGAGTAAGATTCGGATTATTCATATACAGCACTTTGGAATGCGGCGGTTATGCCGAATTCTCGGAATTCGAAAGATCATAGGATGAAAGGAAAAGATAGTTAATGAAAGGCAGTTTTTACACCAGAGAATACAGGAATGCTTTTGCACGCATAGGTGTCAGTGATGCTGAGGCGAGGAAACGTCTGGATCAGATATTTGACACCATGTTCCACGGACCCGATGATGAATGTGTATACCATGAATTCGGAGACGACATGGGCTATATGGAGGATACCGGCAATCATGATGCCAGGACCGAAGGCATGTCCTACGGAATGATGTTCTGCGTTCAGATGGACCGCAAGGAAGAGTTCGACCGCATCTGGAAATGGGCCAGAACATACATGTACATGACCGAAGGAAGACATGCGGGGTATTTTGCATGGAGTGTTGATCCTTCCGGCGAAAAGAACGATCACGGTCCCGCTCCCGACGGTGAGGAGTTTTTCGCGATGGCTCTTATTTTTGCTTCGCACAGATGGGGAGACGGTGAGGGGATCTTCAACTACTCCAAAGAAGCCAAAGACCTTCTGCATACGATGATCCGTCAGGAAGAACGCGGCGGCCGGAATATGTTCGATCCTGAAAACAAACTGATCAGATTTATTCCCGACTTTGATTTTACTGATCCTTCCTATCATCTGCCTCATTTCTATGAGCTGTATGCTCGTAACTGTTACGAGGAAGATGCGGAGTTCTACAGGGAAGCAGCGAAGGCAAGCCGCGAATACCTGCATAAGGCATGCCATCCCGATACCGGTATGAGCGCCGAATATGCGCACTACGACGGTTCAGCCTATATGCCGCAGAAACCTTTTGGCAGGCATGACTGGTTCTACAGCGATTCCTACAGGACCATACCCAATATGGTTCTTGATACGCTTTGGTTTGCCGCAGATGAATGGCAGCTTGAGATGATCTCGAAGATGCAGAAGTTCATGGACGGCAAGGTGAGCGCTAAGAGGGGCGGAGTATATCTGATAGACGGCACAGTCGTTGAGGGCATCGATGCACTGCATCCCGTGGGACTTCTCGTGACCGTTGCGTCGGGCTCGGCTGTTCTGGAAGGCGAGCTTGCTGATAAATATCTAAAAACTGTTTGGGATACGCCTCTTCGCAAAGGCGACAGGAGATACTACGACAACTGTCTGTACTTCTTCAGTTTCCTGGCACTCAGCGGAAACTACCGTATCTGGTGATTGAAGTGTCAGCTTCATGGACGTAAACAGGAAAGGAGCGGAGAATGAAACATTTTACAGGTTATATGCATGGCGTTAATCTCGGAGGATGGCTTTCTCAGTGCGATCACACTAAAGAGCGATATGAGACCTTCATTACAAAGAAGGATATAGAGATCATCAAGTCGTGGGGGTTGGATCATATCCGTGTTCCCGTTGACTATGATCTTGTCGAGGAAAAAGACGGGACATACAAAGAAGACGGGTTCGGTTACATTCAGCGAGCCGTTGACTGGGCGGGAGAATGCGGCCTGAACATGGTACTCGACCTTCACAGGACATTCGGATACAGTTTCGACGATGCCCATAACGAGTCCGGCTTCTTTGATAACGAAGCATATCAGGAGAGGTTTTATAAACTTTGGGAGCAGTTTGCCGGGAGATTCGGCAAGTATTCCGACAGGCTCTGCTTTGAACTCTTAAACGAGGTTACTTCCAAAGATTACTGCGAGCGCTGGAACAGGATCCTGACAGAATGCATCAGACGCGTCCGCGTATATGCTCCGGATATAAAGATACTGGTGGGCGGTTATTACAATAACAGCATCATGGCTCTCAAGGATCTGTGTGAGCCCTATGATGAAAACATCATCTATAATTTCCACTGCTATGAGCCTCTGATCTTCACACATCAGGGAGCATACTGGATAAATACGATGGATCCTTCGTTCAGGATGCCGTTTGAAGTTACATACGGCGAATATCTTGCGAATATGAAGGCTCAGCTTAACATGTCATCGGATGAGATTGAGTCCTTTGATCCCGCCGATAAGATGGGGATAGATTATTTTGAACTGTACTTTAAGGAAGCCATCCGCGTAGCCGAGGAAAGGAATGTATGTCTCTACTGCGGTGAGTACGGCGTTATCGAACTGGCTGACCCTGCGGATGCATATAAGTGGTACGATCTGATAACGACCTGCTTTGATAAATACGGTATCGGACGTGCCGCATGGACTTACAAGGAGATGGATTTCGGATTGAATGTGCCGGAAATGGAGCCGGTACGCAGGAGGTTATGATATATGAAAAAAAGAGTGGCGCTTGCATTAGCAGCAATTCTTACTTTAAATCTGATCACATTAAGCGGATGCGGCGCCGGCGGCGCATCAGAGGTGACTTCTGCCGAGCCTGCGGTTGCGCAGGATGATGCGGCTTCTGATGATGCGTCTTCGGAGGCGGCAGTTGAAACGGCGGATGATAATGATGCCGGTGCGGAAACCGAAGAAGTAAGTGCGGAAACCGGTGATACCGATGAAGATGCCGAAACCGCTTCGGATGAAGAAGCCGATGCTGAAGGAGGAAATGCGGACGGCTTTAAACTCTCTGACGGGATCGTTATGCCCGAGGTCAATGCGCCGGCACTTAATCTTCCCGATAACGAAGGAGTAAACTTTGTGAAGAACCTTGGCGTAGGATTTAACCTTGGCAATACTTTTGATGCATACTGTGATCCCACCCCCGCTGACGAGATGGAGACAGAGACCTACTGGCATCATACCTACACCACGCAGGATATGATCAAGGATATCCATGCATACGGTTTTGATACAATAAGGATCCCTGTTTCATGGCATAACCATGTGGATGCCGATGTTACAATATCCGAGCAGTGGTTAGACCGGGTAAATGAAGTGGTCGACTGGGCTATCGATGACGGTATGTATGTGATACTCGATATCCATCACGACAATCATCCCGAAGCAAACGGCTTCTATCCCGACAGAGCACATGAGGCCCAATCAAAAAAATACATCAGCCGTATCTGGGAGCAGGTTGCAGAGCGCTTCGCCGATTATGATGAACATCTGATATTTGAAGGCATGAATGAGCCGAGGCTTGTCGATACCGAACATGAGTGGGACTTAAAACCCGGAGAAGCAGAGTGCCATGAAGCCATTGACTGCATCAATGAACTGAACCAGCTCTTCGTTGATACCGTACGTGCGGCCGGCGGGAACAATGGTACCAGATATCTGATGGTACCCGGATATGCGGCATCCATGGACGGCGGAACGAATCCTTTCTTCGAGATGCCCACAGATATTGACGGCAATGACAGCAGGATCATCTTATCTATCCACGCATATACGCCTTATAACTTTGCTTTGGAATATCCTGGCGTATCCGATTTCGACATAGACAATAAGGGACGTACAACCGATATCAACACCTTCATGAACAAACTCTACATGGATTATGTTTCACAGGGGACTCCTGTTATAATCGGTGAGTTTGGATCCAGAGACAAGAATGGGAATCTGCAGGATCGAGTGAATTTCACGGCATACTTCACGGCATATGCCAGAGCCCGCGGGATACCGTGCATCCTTTGGGACAACAATGAGTTTACCGGAAGCGGCGAACTCTTCGGAGTATATAACCGCAAGAACCCCGAGAATTCCAAGACAGATATAATAGCTGCGATGATGCAGTATAAGTAAAGGGCATATACATGAAACGCAGAATAATAAGTGCTATCCTGGCATTCACAGTAGCATTGACAACTTTCGGCACAAGCGGATTGGATGCCTCCGCGGCTACGCAGTATGTAGATACGACAGGTTATACCGAGCTGGATGATCTGTACAGTGATTATTTCAGGATCGGTGTGGCTGTTCAGGCCATAGACCACTGGAACGATCCGACTGCGGAGATCGGTAATCCCGACAAGGAAGATCTGATAGACAGATGCTTTAACAGCATGACATTCGGTAATGAGCTTAAGCCTGCGTATAACTTTGATCCCAAATCGGAGACACTTTTTACGGTGGATCGTGCTGCAGAAGAGCTTCTTATCTGGGCCAAAGAACACGACATGCCCGTGAGGGGACATACTCTCGTGTGGCATTCACAGGTCAATCCCGCCATTTTCGCAAAAGATTTCAAGGCTACCGTTAACGGTAAAGAGACCACTGACTGGGATGCAAAACTGGATGAGGACTGCCTGGTAAGCAGGGATGAACTGATCAAAAGACTGAAGACCTATATCTACGGAGCGATAGAGTATACATATGCAGGCGGCTTCGGAGATGTGATCTATGCCTGGGATGTGGTCAATGAAGCTGTCGACGAAAAATCGGAGGGCGGCTTCAGAAACAGCTACTGGAAACAGATAATCGGGCCTGAATTCCTGTATTACAGCTTCCTTTTTGCCAGAGAGGCCTGCGTGAAGTATTCAAGAGAGTATGCGGATCTGTATGGAATCGACAGTTCGGATCCCGATGCGGATTATTCCGCGATCATGCCGGAACTTTTCTATAACGACTATAATGAGTGGTTCTCGGCCAAAAGCGAGGTCATTGTGAGATTCATATCCGAGGATCAGTTCAATCCCGGTCAGTCCATGATAAAGAGCGATGTTATCGCTGAGGGCGGCAACGGCACTATCCTTGGTGACGGCCTGATAGACGGAATCGGCATGCAGGGACACTTAGATTCCACGCAGAATATTAATGAATACACGCGTGCTCTCGAAAAATATGATGAATGCATAGGAAATGTGCATATAACCGAGCTTGATGTCGGCATTAACGGAAACGGAGATGCGGCATATTACAAGCAGGCTCAGTTCTACTATAAATTCTTCACGGCTCTTATGGATGAAGTTGATAACGGGATCGGCTTATCCTGCGTGACTTTCTGGGGGCTGACCGATGATGCCTCCTGGAGGCGCGGAGCCAATCCTTTGCTGTTTAATGCGAATCTGTCGGCCAAGAGTGCATATGATGCTCTGGTCATGGCCGGAAACAGACAGGAATTCGCTCTTGAGGATGTGTCGGGAGGCGGCAATTCCACTGATATCAGTGTCGACTTTGAACCGGAGGAAGATACCGACGGTTTCAATATAGTCAATCTGGAGCAGATAGGGCTGATGTCGAGAGGAAGCGGACACCAGTCGAAACTCATGCTCCTTACGACTCAGAACCATACCGAAGGTGCAAACCCGGGGTATGCGGTGAGGGTGAGCAGAAGCGAGTCAGATGCAACGGCAAAACTGGATCTGTCCGGGCTTGTCGGAGAGTACGTTAAGTTTGAAGTCTGGATATTGACAGAGGATCCGACCGTAGTTGTCGGTTTTGAGGGAGACGGTGGAATATATGATCTTGAGCGGACATCTTCTACGGGAGACTGGCAGAAGATCAGCGGAGCATTCAGGATACCTGAAGACTGGTCCGGAGCATCTCTTTATTTCGAAACTGATGGCGCCGGTGACTTTTTCCTGGATGATATAACTGTAACTAAACTGAAAGAAGGGGATCCCGAGATCACGGATGCGTATGATCCCGGCCCTTCTCAGGCTACAGGCGCACTGTCGGAAGAGGAGATAGCCGAAATTCAGCCTGACAATATCACTTTCTGGGACAGGATAGTGAACTGGTTTAAGGGACTTTTTGATTAACTTTTGATTAACGTAAGAACTGTTCTGTTGATCAATATACTGCTTCCTTACGGGTATACATAGCCTTGTATTCACCCGGAGTACAGCCTTTGATCTTCTTGAAAGAACGGTTGAACGTGGATATGCTCGTGAATCCTGACTGGAGAGCCACCTCGGTTATGGACAGCTTGGGCTGAGTGAGCAGAAGCTCGGCGGCCTTGATACGTCTCATGACGAGATAGTCATAGAAGTTGTATCCGGAGTAATCCTTGAACAGCCTTGAAAAATAATATTTTGAAAATCCGCCGTATTCGGCTACGGACTCAAGAGTCAGATTGTCGGCATAGTGTGCATCTATATAGTCGAGCACCTGCTGGAATCTGTGGAAATGCTTTTTCTTGGTCATATAGGAACCGGAGACGTTGTCACGGCTCATGGCCAGGGCGTATCTTGAAACTGATACGAGCAGACTCATCAGATTGGAATATATGCTGAACTCATAGAAGTCGTTATCGTTAAAGAATTCGCTGATCATCATTGTGATACGGGCATATACATCATTGTATATCTCGGGAGTAGTGGTAGGGGTGATCAGCATGGTGCTGTTTAACAGGGAGAGAATACTACTGTATCCTCTGATCTTGGACATGGTGCCGATTCCGAAGAGCAGGATATATCTGCGACCCGTCTCAGGCGCATAAAGAGCATGGGACTTGCCGGCAGGGATTATGATGATCTCTCCGGGATTTAAGTGGATGGTCTCTTCATCTACTTCCACATCATAATAGTTTTCGACGGGGAGAATGATCTCGAAAGCATTATGCCAGTGAACGGGGTATGAATCTATCTGCTCGTTCTGCCATATACGTATATAACTGTCATCCGGGAAGATCTCAGTTTCTTCTTTCATATGAAGAACTCTTCCGTGCCAGTCGGTGTTGGTGTGGGATACATCCCGTACACGAACTATCTGAAGCGGAGCATGAGGTGCACGTGCTGCGTTTTCTTTAACCATGATATACCTCGTCAACAATTGCTTTTTCTATACTCAATATTTGAGCATCATTTTAATACATAGTTGCATGTGTTGACAAATAGAATATGGATATTCGCCCTTTTTCGGCAATTGTTCACAAAAACTGAGCATCGATTTAGTGTACTTTATCGCAACAAATAATCACAAAATAGCAATAAATGATAAGCCCACAAAAAGCAAATCCCATACAATGATTACAATGTGTGATTTTGCACGCGTATACTATGTGCATTTTTTGGAGACGGAATATGAACGATTTTCTTAAGAAAGTTCTGATTACATTGGCTGTAGTAGCATCGATCGCGGTCGTATGCGTACTCTTGTCCATGCGTGATGTCGAAGATTTTCATGAAAAATATGAAAACGTGGATCTTTCGACTGACATACAGGGTCTTGAGAGAACCGGCACCTATACGGGATATATCAATGAGCATGAAACTGCAGGATCACCCAAGGATGCAGTAATTGATGTGGATGTATTCAAGTTCAGCGTTGAGGAGGGTGAAGCATCCGAGTCAGAGCAGAATTCATCCAAGGCTCTTTTTACCGATACCGGATCCAAGGTCACATTCGATGTTACCGTTCCCGAAGACGGTCTTTACAGTCTCTATATAGAGTATCTCATTCCTGAATCCAGAGGAGTTCCCGCAGAGAGAACAGTCATGATCAACGGCGAGATCCCTTTTGAGGATGCAAGGAATATTGCTTTCACACGTATCTGGACAGACGGCGGCGATGTGAGAGTAGATAATCAGGGCAACGAGCTTCGCCCTACACAGGTCGAGATCTTCGACTGGCAGAGCGCATATTTCCGTGATGACATGGGTTATATCGTAGAACCTTATCAGTTCTTCTTTTCCAAAGGAAGTAATGAACTGACATTAGTTGCGGATAACGAGCCCATGTATATCAGAAAGCTCGAACTTCAGGGTGCTGCCGATAAGTTTACCTATGAAGATTATCTTGCACAGTATTCATCCAAATCATCCGGATCCGGAGCGGCTTCTTACACCGGTATCATTCAGGGCGAGTCTTCGACCGCCAGATCCGAATCATCCCTTTATGCAAAATATGACAGATCCTCACCTACGACTGTTCCCAACAGCGTAACCAACACCGTGCTCAATTATGTGGGCGGTGAGACATGGCGTAAGAACGGCCAGTGGATCGAGTGGGAATTCGAAGTTCCCGAGGACGGCTTCTATAATATATGTATCAAGGGCCGTCAGAACTATTCACGCGGAAGCGTTTCATCCCGTAAGGTCTATATAGACGGAGAGGTTCCGTTCGAAGACCTTGACGAGATCTCTTTTGATTACAGAAATGACTGGGAGTATCTGGATCTTGCTGATGGAGAGGGCACTCCCTATAACTTCTATCTTACAAAAGGAACCCATACTATCAGACTTGAGGCAACTCTCGGCGATATGGGTGCCATTCTCAAGGATCTTGAGGATTCCACTTTCAGACTCAATCAGATATACAGGAAGGTTCTGGTATACACCGGTGCCAATCCCGACCAGTATCGTGATTACCGCATAGATACTACTTATCCGGAAATCATGGAGGCCATGGACCTTGAGGCCAGACGTCTCTACAAGATAGTGGATGATATGGTAGAACTCTCCGGCCAGAAAGCTGACAACATCGCCAGCGCCCAGACAGTTGCCCAGCAGCTTGAACGTTTCTGCAGGAAGCCGCAGAAGATCACGACTGAGTTCGTTACATTCAAGGATAACATTACTGCTCTCGGTACCGCTTCTCTTAAGATGAGCGATACGCAGCTTGATATTGATTACATCGCTATCACAGGTACCGATGTTCAGCCCGAGAAGAAGCAGGCCAATTTCTTCTCCAAATTATGGCACGAGACCAAATCTTTCTTTGCTTCATTCTTCGTTGACTATAATTCGGTCGGCGATGTATATGACGAGAATTCCAACGAGCAGATCGTTAAAGTATGGGTTCTGACCGGACGTGATCAGGGTACCATTCTTAAGGCAATGGTTGACGATACCTTCACTCCCGACAGCGGTATCAAGGTCAATGTCGAGATAGTAGATCCCACGGCCGTACTGAACGCCGTTATGGCAGGCCGAGGACCCAATGTAGTCCTCTCTATCGGTGCGGATCAGCCCGTAAACTACGCACTTCGTAATGCTTCGGAGGATCTGACTCAGTTTGATGACTGGGAAGAAGTATTCTCACATTATTCCGAGAGTTCATACGAGCAGTACAGACTTGATGAGCATATATACGGTGTACCCGAGACACAGACCTTCAATGTTATGTTCTACAGAAAGGATGTTCTCGAGGAACTTGAACTCGAGGTTCCCGATACCTGGCAGGATCTTATAGAAGAACTGCCTACTATCCAGGGTAATAACCTGTCCGTAGGTATCCCTACCGCAGCAGGTTCGTCTACGACCGCTACGAGTTCTACAGCAGTCATGTCCAACGTGCCCGACTTATCGCTTTACTTCTCACTGCTGTTCCAGTACGGCGGGGACATGTATAACGAAGCCGGTACCAAGACCACGGTCGACACCGAGCAGGGCATCAAGGCATTTGATGATTATGTAAGATACTTCAATGATTACGGTATCCCTACGGTTTACGACTTCGTCAGCCGTTTCAGATCGGGTGAGATGCCGATAGGTATCGCTCCTTACTCGACATATAATACTCTGATGGTATCCGCTCCCGAGATCAGAGGTCTCTGGGACTTCACGGTTATACCGGGTACCGAGAGGGTTGATGAAAACGGCAATACCTACATAGACAGATCCGACTTCATCACAGGAAGTGCGACCATGATGATCACAACGGAAGATCAGGAACTCAAAGAAAAGTCATGGGAGTTCATGAAGTGGTGGGCCCAGCCTGATACACAGATCAGATTCGGCCGCGAGATCGAGGCACTCTTAGGTTCCAGTGCGAGATATGCGACTGCCAACAGAGATGCGTTCTCGAATCTGTCATGGAGCATGGATGATATAGCAGTACTTAATGAGCAGTGGGATCAGACCCGCGGTATCAGAGAGGTTCCCGGCGGATACTTCACCGGACGTCATATATCCAACGCTATCCGTAAATCGATCAATGAGAAGGCTGATTCACGAGAGACGATCATAGATTACTCGATCAAGATCGACGAAGAAATAGAGAAGAAACGTAGAGAGTTCGGAATGCCCGTAGAATGATCAGGAGATAAGGAATGAAAGAGTACATTCAAAAGTATTTTACGCTGCGCAAACATGAAGCGCAGATAGCCTGGAAAAAGGCCAAGAACAGGAAGATGTGTTATCTGTTCCTGGCTCCGTATGCGATCCTGTTCACGATGTTCTTCGTGTTCCCTGTTGTAGCTTCGATCTATTACAGCTTCACATACTATAACATCCTGGAAGCTCCGAGGTTTATCGGCCTTCAGAACTATATCAGTCTGATACTTGATGATGATATCTTCCTTCTGGGTGTGAAGAACACGTTCATGATAGCCATCATAACCGGACCTTTGGGATATATCCTGTCATTCCTTTTTGCATGGCTTATTAACGAACTCCCCAGATGGGTGCGTTCCGTAGCGGTAGTAGTATTCTATGCTCCTTCGATCGCAGGTAACTGCTACGTAATCTTCTCGGTATTTTTCAGAGGCGATGCTTACGGATATGTTAACGCGGCCCTTATGAACATGGGTATAATCGATACTCCCAAACTTTGGTTTATCGATCCGAAATATATGCTTCCGATATGTATGCTGGTCATCCTGTGGATGAGTCTCGGTGCCGGATTCCTGTCATTCGTTGCAGGTCTTCAGGGCGTCGACAAGTCCCAGTTTGAAGCAGGATACATGGACGGAGTCAAGAACCGCTGGCAGGAACTTTGGTACATCACGCTGCCCAACATGAAGCCCATGCTCATGTTCGGTGCCGTTATGTCCATCACACAGGCTTTCGGTGTCTGCGATGTCACGATGGCACTCTGCGGATATCCCAGTACCGACTACGCAGCGAGAACTATCGTTACCCACCTTTTCGACTACGGTTTCTCGAGATTTGAGATGGGTTACGCCTGTGCGATAGCAACGATCCTGTTCCTGATGATGATCTTATGTAACAAAGCTATCCAGAGTCTTTTGAGGAGAGTAGGAACCTGATATGAGCAGAAAGAAAAAAGAGATTGCCGAAAAGCCTTACAGAAAGCCTCTTATAAAGAAAAGAAAACCGAACCGCTCGATAGCGGGAGATATAGCACTGTATCTTTTCCTGGTACTGGTTGCCATGGTCATGGTTTTCCCTATCGTATATGCGGTCAGCAGTGCGCTGAAGCCTCTTGATGAGCTCTTCAAGTTCCCGCCCCGTGTATTTGCACAGCATCCGACGCTTGACAACTTCTCGGATCTATTCGTTACGATGGGTAAATCCTGGGTTTCTTTCTCAAGATACCTGTTTAATACCGTATTCATCACATTTGTCGGTACTGCAGGACATCTGATAGTTGCTTCGATGGGCGCATTCGTGCTTGCCAAGTATGAATTCCCCGGCAACCAGGTATTTTTCAAGATAGTAACTGTAGCGATGATGTTCACCGGTTATGTTACACAGATC
Source organism: Lachnospiraceae bacterium (assembly GCA_017620155.1). Taxonomy (GTDB): domain Bacteria; phylum Bacillota; class Clostridia; order Lachnospirales; family Lachnospiraceae; genus XBB2008. The sequence goes on from JAFZQY010000085.1 coordinate 46,103, forward strand.
CCCAACTACCTGATCCTGAATAAGCTGGGGTGGATCGATACATACTGGGCTATCATCATTCCCGCTTTTGCTTCCCCGATGGGTCTCTTCCTTATGAAACAGTTCATGGAGGGACTTCCGACCTCGCTCATCGAGGCTGCCAAGATCGACGGAGCCAATGAGTGGAAAGTATTCTCCGGTATCGTAATGCCTAATGTTAAGCCTGCGTGGATGACTCTGATCATCTTCTCGGTACAGGCACTGTGGAATAACAAGGCATCTACATATATTTATTCCGAAGAGCGCAAGACACTTGTTTACGCCCTTCAGCAGATCCAGGGCGGCGGTATCGCCAGAACCGGACAGGGTGCTGCCGTACTCGTAGTAGTAATGGTAGTTCCGATCATCATATTCATATTCTCCGAGAGCCAGATACTTGAGACGATGGCAAGCTCGGGTCTCAAAGATTAAGGGGCACTAAGTATGAAGAAGATTATTAGACTGATAAGCATAGCGATCATGGGAGCGATCATCGGGATGAACATAATTCCGATGACGGCCCTTGCCGATCCTTCGACCGGAGATATCAGTTATACATACAATCTGGACTACTGGGGAGATGTTCAGGATTCACCCGACTTCTATACGGTAAGCAAGGTGTTCACTTCATCCGAACTTGGACTTGAAGTGAAGATGAAGAGCCCCGAAGGACTGTTTGTATACGGCGATCTGCTCTATGTATGCGATACCGGTAATAACCGTATCATCGAGCTCAAGAGGATCTCAAGCGAGAAGTTTGATGTTGTCCGCATCATCGACAGCTTCAAGGGGGATTCCAACGATACCTTTAATCAGCCTTCCGACATAGCGGTATCCGAAGAAGGCAACTTCTTCATAGCCGATAGAGGTAACGGCAGGATCCTTAAGCTCGATCCCGAGTTCAATCTGCTCCTCAAGTATGACAAGCCGGTTGATAATACTCTGGATCCCAGCATTACATTCCAGCCTAACAAGATAGCCATCGATACAGCCGAGCGTGTATACTGCATAGCTACCGGTATCAATAAGGGTCTCATCAAGTATGAGCCCGACGGCACATTCTCAGGTTTCATCGGAGCCACCAAGGTTACATACGATTTCCTTGATTATCTCTGGAAGAAGTTTGCAACGCAGGCTCAGCGTGCGCAGATGGAGAACTTCGTTCCCACCGAGTATGACAATATCTACATGGATTACGAAGGATTCATTTATGCGGTTACCGGCGCGGTAACCCGTGAAGACTTGAGAAACGATAAAGCCGATGCCATCCGCAAGATCAATCTTATGGGTAACGATATCCTCGTAAGAAACGGAGAGTGGGGTATCTACGGTGATATCCATATGGGATCCGGTGGCGGTTATGAAGGCCCTTCATATTTCTCAGATGTTACGGTATTTGACAATGACATCTTCGTCTGCCTTGACAGGAACAGAGGCAGATGCTTCGGATACGACGACCAGGGCCACATGGTATTTGCCTTCGGCGGAAACGGAAACATGGACGGCTTCTTCAGACGTCCCGTTGCGATAGAGCATTATCAGCATGATCTGTATGTCCTGGATACTCTTGACTGTGCGATCACTGAATTTGTGCCTACCGAGTTCGGTTCTCTCGTATATGAAGCCATAGATAAGTTTGATGAGGGCGATTACAAGACTTCCGGTGAGTGCTGGGAGCGCGTGATGCAGCTTAACGGCAATTATGACCTCGCTTATATCGGCATCGGCCGCAGCTACCTGCGTCAGGAGAGATATAAGGAAGCCATGGATTATTTCGAGGTCAAGTATGATGACGAGAACTATTCCAAGGCATTTAAGCAGTACCGTAAGGAATGGGTTGAAGAGCATATAGCGATAATCGTCGTGGTTCTTCTCGCACTGTTCCTGATCCCCATGGGTATAGGTAAATTCAAGTCGATCAAACGTCAGATCGATACGGCGGATATATTCTGACTCTGATTCAGTTTTGCTTTAAGGAGACGATATGGTTACATCATTGACCAAAAAGGAAACATGGTCCGAATACTTAAGATCCCTTAAGTTTGCATTTTACTGCATGACGCATCCGGTAGACGGATTCTGGGATCTTACGCATGAAAGGCGCGGAACATACGCAGCCGCCAATACAATCCTGATAGCCACACTGATCGTGAGGCTCATGAAGCTCAGATATACGAGTTTCCTGTTCATCCAGGTGTATTGGGAGGAAGCAAACATCTTCCTTTATCTTGCCAGTATTCTTTTCCCGCTGGCTCTGTGGGTTGTGGGCAACTGGGCGCTTACGACGCTCTTTGACGGTAAAGGAAAGCTTGGCCAGGTGTATATGGCTACATGCTATGGCCTTACGCCTTACCCCGTGATCCAGTTTCCTTTGATGGTATTCAGTAACTTCGTAACGGTGGAAGAGGGACAGTTCTACAGCGTGTTGAGCGCCATTTCCCTTGTATACTGTGCGCTGCTCATCATATCGGCCATGGGGCAGATACATGAGTTTTCCGCAGGCAAGAACCTGTTGTTTACTGTTGCATCACTTTTTGCGATGCTGGTTCAGGTCTTCATTTTGACCATATTCTTCAGTATGATCTCTCAGGGCGTATTGTATTTCATATCCCTGGTTAGAGAGTTCTTATTCAGACTGTAGTAAATAAAGATCGTTCAGGAGCAAGGATGAGAAGAGAGAAAAGTCAGGAATTAATAACCGAGCGGAATAATAAGATCAAAGAGACCTTAAAAAGTCTGATCTTTCCGACCGTACTTGCAGCAATAATCTTCGGATTGATATTCTTTGTAATCAACTACCAGAATATCGAACAGCCCGAGGAGATCATTGAGATACGCGCTTTTGCGGGAGATGAGAAGCCCATCGTCATGGAAAATGACGATCTTATATTCACGATGGATCCGCTCACTACTCAGTTTACCCTTGAGGTCAAGGAGACCGGCAAGGTATGGTACTCCAATCCCCAGGATGCTTCTGATGACCCGATTGCGTTGCCTGAGGAGAAGAATAAGCTTCAGTCTCCCCTCATCATGTCCTATGCCGTTGAGACCGGTCTTGAGACCACGCTTAACTGCTATGACATGAGTATCGCCAACGGCATATATGAGATAGAGCAGGGCGATGATTATGTCAGAGTTGATTATTCGATAGGTAATGTTGAGAAAGAATATGTCATTCCTCCCGTCATGACCATGGATGCTTATAAGAAGTGGACTGCTGACATGGACGACGGCGATGTGAATGTCGTTTCCCAGTATTACAAGAAATACGATATCAACAAGCTGAGTGCCAAGGATGACAAGGATGAGCTCCTTGCCAATTATCCCGAACTTGCCAATCAGAAACTCTATATCTTAAGAAGCAACACCAAAGAGGCTGTGCGTAAGAAACTTCAGGGTATATTTGAGGAAGCCGGCTATACATACGAAGATTTCACGGCGGACAAGGAACTGGATCTTTCCGAAAGATCATCAGATAAGCCCATCTTCGATGTCAGCATGATCTACAGACTGGACGGAGATGATCTTACTGTCGAGATACCTTTCTCTGACATGAAGTATAAGAGCGATTATCCCATCTATACACTGACCCCTCTTCCTTATTTCGGGGCAGGCGGAGTTGAGGATACCGGATATATGATGGTTCCCGAAGGCGGCGGATCCATCATCAATTTCAACAACGGCAAGACCTCGCAGAACAACTATTATGCGAATGTTTACGGCTGGGATATGTGTCTTTCACGTAAGGCCGTGGTTCATAATACGAGAACATACTATGCTGCTTACGGTATAGCGAACGGAGATGATTCTTTTGTCTGCATACTTGAGGATGGACGCTCTTATGCAGCTATCCAGGCTGATGTGGCCGGTAAGAATCATTCATATAACTTCGTTAATGCAATCTACTCCATATGCCAGAGAGAGCAGTATGATGTCGGCGATATAGCCAATTCCGACGTATTCAAGTATCTGGATTCCCTTCCGGATGAGTCGCTTTCCTTAAGATACAGCTTTGTATCAAGCAACGATTATGTCGATATGGCCAAGGATTACAGAGATTATCTTAAGGATAAGTACGGTCAGTACTTAAGCCTTAACACCGATTCCAATGCACCTGTTGTGATCGAGGTTGTCGGTTCGGTTGACAAGGTTAAGCAGGTTCTCGGTGTGCCTACATCCAGACCTCTTAAACTGACTACCTTTGATGAGGCAGGGCAGATGGTGACGACTCTTCATGATGAAGGTCTTAACAATATATCCGTTAAACTGAGCGGATGGTGTAACGGCGGTGTTAAGCAGAAGATACTTAAGAAGGTCCATATCAATTCCCAACTTGGTTCGAAAAAGGATCTTCAGGAACTTGCCGATACGATCAATGGCATGGGCGCAAATCTTTATCTGAACGGCATCACCCAGTATGCATGGGATTCGGATATTACCGACGGATTCTTCTCGTATACCGATGCAGCCAAGCTGATCAGCAAAGAGCGCGTACAGCTTATGGAATACAGCCGTACAACCTACGCAGAGAGAGACGATCTTGATCCGTATTATCTGCTTCATACAGATATAGCCGGACGGTTATCCGACAATCTGGCTGCTCAGGCGCAGAAATACGGCGTAGGTGCTTCTTTTGAAAATGACGGACGCGACTTGTCCAGTGACTTCTACAGAAAGAATCCTCATTCAAGAGAATCCGTTTCCAAACTTCAGGAGGAGAGGTTCAAGAGCCTTGATTCAACTAAGGTCATGATCAACATGGGTAACGACTATGCCGTTCCTTATGTAGATGTAGTTACCGAGATGGATCTTAGAGGAAGCGAATATACGATACTTGATGAATATATTCCGTTCTATCAGCTGGCTCTGCACGGATATATTGATTATACCGGTAAGCCCGTCAATATCTGCGGCAATTCCGAGGAGGCTATCCTCAGTGCTGCCGAGTACGGTGCAGGTCTTTCCTACACGATCATGAAGGAGAGTGCATATATCCTTCAGAAGACACTTTATACAGAGTATTACGGTTCGGAATTTGATTCCTGCCACAAAGATATAGTTGATACATATAACAGATATAATTCGGAACTCGGTCATACATTCAATCAGGAGATGAGTTCACATGAGAAGCTTACCGAGACAGTATCCTGCACAGGATACGAAGACGGTACCAAGGTATATGTGAACTACGGATATGAAGACTATGATGCGGATGGCGTGACGGTTCCCGCAAGAGATTATCTGGTAGTAAGATAAACACGGCAGTTCGGAGGAATATGATGAGGAAAAATGCTAAAAAGCTGGCCGGGCTTCAGAAAAGAAAGGCGATAGCGGGTTATCTGTTTATATCACCGTTTATCATCGGATTTCTGGCTTTCATGGTTAAACCCTTCTTCCAGTCACTCTACATGAGTTTCTGTGATGTACAGCTGGGGTCGGGTATAATCGAGCCCATATGGGAAGGCCTGATGAATTACAAACATGCTTTTATGGTTGACCCCGAATACAACCGACTGCTTGTTGAGGAGATATCCAGAATGGTCATCTATTCTCTGGCCATCATGGTATTCAGTTTCTTCGTTGCTCTGATCCTTAATCAGGAGTTTAAGGGAAGAGCTTTGGTAAGAGCCGTATTCTTCCTGCCGGTTATCCTTTCTTCAGGTGTTATCTTAGGACTTGAGTCCGATAACCAGTTGATGGCGACTCTCGCAACGCAGATCGAGACGACTACTTCCAATATAAGCATCACAGATGCGCTCGAGCAGGTGCTTACAACAGCCGGAGTAGGTACCAGAGCATTTGAAAAGGTGTTTGAGATCATTGATAACATATATGATGTGGCCATAGCATCCGGTATCCAGATCATCATCTTCCTTTCGGGATTACAGACCATCTCGTCCAGCATGTACGAAGCTGCCGAGATCGAGGGCTGTACAAAGTGGGAGAGCCTGTGGAAGATCACTTTCCCGATGATCAGCTCATTGTTCCTGGTTAACTGGATCTATACCGTCATCGATTTCTGTATGCGTTCCGATAACGGAGTAATCGAGAAGATTCAGAAAGTCATGATCGATCAGATGAATTACGGTTTGGCCTCGGCCATGTCATGGGTTTATTTCCTGATCGTGCTTGCCTTTGTAGGAATCACCTCGGGCATCATATCCAGGGGGGTTTACTACTATGAGTAAGAAGACAAAAGTAAAGACATTTGACAACTTCTGGGAGAGGAACCGCAAGTCCGGCGGCTATCTTGTCAAGAAGAGAGTAATGGAATATGCTGTTAGTTTTATCAGGTTCATACTGCTGTTCGGTATGTGCTTCATGATCCTGCAGCCGATCCTTAACAAGATCTCCGTCAGCTTCATGACTGAGCAGGATCTGTATAATCCTATAGTAATCAGTATCCCCGAGCATTTCACTACTGATAACTATAAACTGGCAGCCGAGCTGATGAATTACAAGAAAGCGATCGTCAATTCGTTCATTATCTCGCTTACCATAGCAGTACTCCAGATCACTGTATGTACGCTCGTAGGCTACGGATTTGCACGGTTTGAGTTCCCGCTCAAGAAATTCTGGTTCCTTTGTGTTATACTTGTTATACTGATCCCGCCGCAGACGATATCCAGTTCCCTGCATCTTCATTTCAGGTTCTTCGATATCCTCGGCCTGATCAAACTGATAACCGGAGATACGATCAACCTGCGTGGATCCGTCATACCGTATTATCTGCTAAGTGCAGGGTGTATGGGCCTTAAGAACGGACTGTATATATACATGATCAGACAGTTCTTCAGGAATATCCCTTCGGATATGGAAGAAGCGGCATATGTTGACGGATGCGGTACACTGAAGACATTCTTCACCATCATGCTTCCGGAAGCTAAGCCCATCATCACATCATGCTTCCTGTTCGCATTTGTTTGGCAGTGGACCGACGGATTTTATTCCAGGATGTTCCTGAGCGGTACTACACTTGTAAGTACCTCGCTTTCAAGGATCGTCGATTCGCTGGGCGCATATATCCAGAGGATCACGGGCGTCAAGACTACGATATCGATAGCATATTCGAACTGTATACTTGCTACCGGTACACTGATGATAATACTACCTCTCATAATCCTGTATCTGTTCGCTCAGAGGCAGTTTGTTGAGAGTATTTCGTCAACCGGTATCAAAATGTGATATTATATATGTTGGCGTCATTAATTTGGTATAAGCTGTAAACCACAGTTTATATAGATGCGGAAACCATAGTCCGCGATTCATTTTCATAAGGAGGATTAAACTATGAAAAAGCCTATGGCAAAGAAGGTCATAGCAGCAGCTACTGCAGCAGCTATGGCTATGAGTGTTACAGCCTGTGGCGGCGCAGCAGAGACTCCTGCAGCTCCCGCAGCAACTGACGACACTGCAACTGAAGCTGTGGAAGAAACTGCTGAAGCAGAAGTTGAAGAAGCAGCTGATGAGGAAGAGGAAGAAGTTAGTCCTTATACTGTCCTTACCGATGAGAACGGTGATCCCTATGACCTTGGCGGCATGGAGATCGTAATCCGTGACTGGTGGACCTCAGAGGATCCCGCAGAGCCCGCTAATGATTATGAGGAAGCTCAGCAGGAGTGGCGTGACTGGATCCAGGAGACCTACAACTTCAAGATCAAACAGGTTGCTATCTCCGATTGGGGCTCAACTCCTCAGGATTTCGTTGACTACTGTACATCAGGCGGAGACGAGAACAACTATGTATGGACTCTTCGTGCTGACCCGGCTATCACATCAGCTATGGCAAGCGGTCTTATGTATGATCTTTCTACTCTTGACTGCCTTGACTTCAGCTCTGACAAGTTCCAGCTCAACAAGCTGCATGAGCAGTACAGCAAGGGTGATGCCATCTACGCTATGTATGCAGGCATCTCAGAGCCTCGTACCGGTGTATTCTTCAACAAGAGAGTACTCGAAGAGGCAGGTATCGATCCCGAGAGCATCTATGATATGCAGGCTGACGGCACATGGACATGGGATAAGTTCGATGAGCTCATGGGCGAGTGCCAGAGAGATACCGATAACGACGGTACCGATGATGTATACGGCCTTACTCTTAACGAGGGCGTTATGACTGAGGAAGCTGTTTTCGCTAACGGCGGATCTTTCATTGGCAAGGATTCTAACGGCTACTTCTATAACCTCGAGTCTCCCGAGACTACCGAGGCTCTTGAGTGGACTGTTGATATGTTCACCAAGTATGACAATCATGATCCCGAGGGTGCTGAGTGGGATTACTACAAAGAAGAGTTCCTTAACGGCAACGTTGCTTTCATGGTAGAGCAGGAGTACGCAGGAACACCCGGCAACTTCCTTGCAGATATGCAGGATGAGCTCGGCTTCGTAATGTTCCCTAAGGGACCCAGCGGAAAGGATTACATCAATGTATGGGATAACAACCCTGCAGCAATCCCTGCTTGCTATGATGCAGACAGAGCATGGAAGATTGCATTTGCATGGAATCTCTACACTGAGGATCCTGCAGGCTATGAGGGATACAACGGATTCATCTCCAGAGCTATGGACGGTATCTATGATTCCAGAGCAGTTGAGGAGACCATCCCTATGATGTCTGAAGCTTCTCATGGTACTATCGCATTCCACGGCATGATCCCTAACCTCAGCATTGGACCCGACCTCACATGGAATATCGTTCCCAACTGTGTAGTTTCCGAGGTTGTTGAGGCTATCGCTGATACCTGGAAGCAGTATGTTGATGATGCCAACAAGTAATCTTTACTTGATCTGAGCATTCAGCAATATATGTAAATGATTCGGCGGGCGGTGTAAACTTTTCACCGTCCGCCTTTTTCACGGAGTTGAACTGATTGAATAAAGTCTTATCCATCAGAAAAAAACTTCATACGTTGATATCACTGTTTGTGATCCTGTGCGCTCTGTCAGCCTGCGGTGAGCAGGAGGAAGAGAATATCGTAGTCATCGAAAACGAGACTTCAGAGACCGGTTACGGGCTCGTAACGGTCACAAGGGGTGATGTGGTCCTTACCCAGTCTATAACCGCCACTTATACGCAGCTAAATGAACAGACGGTATCTTTTGATTCGGGAGGAAGACGCATCTCCAAGGTGTATGTGAATCCCGGAGACAGCGTGAAGCGCGGTGATCTGCTCATAGAGCTGTCCCAGGATAATCTGCAGAGTCAGATAGATGAGCTGGAATACAGGATAGAGAAGAATGAACTTCAGCTGGAATACCTGGATGCAGCCGAGAAGTTTGATGAGCAGAGTGCTTATAACAGTTTTGTATACGGTGATCCTGATATAGATGAGGATGATGTTAAAGCATATCAGAAGAATCAGGATTCGATCGATCGTAACTACAGATATAAGAGAGAAGATTTAAATGATGAGCTTGAGTTTGACAGACGCAAGCTATCCAAACTTAAAGGCGAATATAATTCCGGCCGTATAGTATCTACTATGGACGGTATAGTATATAGCATGGTTGACAATCTGGAAGGATCGACTTCAAAGAAGGACGAGGTGGTCATGACGATAGTCGACAACGCTTCGGGCCGATTTGAAGCAAACGATCCGGAGTTTGCTTCATATTTCCATGAGGGAGAGCCCGTAGAGCTTAAGATTGTTTACAGCTCTGCATCGGGAGATTATGAAGTTGTACCGATCAATATGTCATCATGGGGAGAAAAACAGATATTTGAAGTTTTCTCCGGCCCCGATAATGAGGGTATAGATGTCGGAACAACAGGCACTATCAAGGTTGTTCTTGATAAGAGGGAAGGTGTGCTCACGCTTCCCTTAGGTGCCATCTATCACGCCGACGGCAAACCTTATGTCTATGTTCTGGATGAGAATGATTTCAGACAGATGGTATGGATAGAGACCGGACTGACGGGAGACGATCTCGTCGAAGTCACATCCGGCCTTAATGAAGGCGATAAGGTGGTCTATAAATAGCGCATATGTATAGAAACGGTATATACAAATACATATCTGTCATATTGCTCATTTCACTGTTATGCGGGTGTGCGGGCACGGCTGCAGATCAGACGGCTCCTGACGCAGAGGCTTCGGTTGAGGGATCATCGGACTTAAGCGCTGCCGCTGATGAAGACGTCGAGCTCATTGAGCCTGCCGGAAGTGCCTTAAGCTTTGTGAATGCCGAGATACGTGATCTGGCTGTTGTCACTACGTATCAGGGTGTAGTATGCCCGAATACATATGAGTATTCGTATGAGTCTGAGCAGCCCTTCGGCAATTACTGCTATCTGCCCGGAGATGAGGTATCTGCAGGTGAGATGCTCTTTTACGGTACAGCCGACGGGCTTGATGATAAGATCGAGGAGATCTATGACGAGAACACATCGCTTCTCGAATCGTATAACGACTATGTATCCGATTATCATATCGATATAGCCAAGGCCAGAAAAAAGGAATTTGAAACAGCCAGCGCATATCAGGACATGGCGGCCAATGCTCCGGCCCAGGATTCTCCGTATTATGCCGGCTGGGCCAAAGGGGCTATGCCTCTGGAGAATGCATACAAGCAGGCCAAAATGGCCAGGGAAAAGATGGAGGAGGACTATAAGGAGCGCCAGCAGCTCTTTGACCTTGAATATGCATATAACGAGATCAGGATCTCGCGGCTTGAGGATGAGAAGAACGAAGCCGGAGTTACCAGTTCCATAGACGGAGTGGTAGTTGCCGCCAACTATTACTATTCCGGAGATACGGTTCCGATCGGATCCAACATCATTGCCGTAGGTGATCTGAATGACATGGAGATCGTCTGCGAGTATGTGAGCAAATCGATAGTCAACAAGTCTGAGGAGATATATGCGATCATCGGAGGAGAGAGATTCGATGTCGTATATGAGAATATGGAGCCGGAGGAGTACCGGAGACTTAAACAGAAAGAAGATGAGGTATATACCTCTTTCAAGATAGTCGATCCCGAGGGAAAGGTCAGACTCGGAGAATACGCTGTGATAGTCGTTGTTGAATCCAGGACATCGAATGCGCTGTGTGTACCCAAGGATGCCGTGAGCAAAGATGACAACGGCAGCTTCGTATATCTGTACAAGGATGGGGAGAGTATATATACACCGGTGACAACCGGAGCGTTTGACAGTGCGTTCATGCAGATATTAAGCGGACTTTCTGAGGGCGATAAGGTTGTATACGATGTGCCTTATGATGTCGGTACCGGGACCAAAACGATCACGACAGGCTCCGTTCATACCGATTTTTCGTCCGACGGATACCTGATGTATCCGAATGCAGAATGGATGAGTAACCCGGCGAATAACGGCGTATGTTATCTGACGGAAATCTGTGTTGCACGTTTTGAGCAGATCACGGAGGGACAGACTCTGGCCAGGGTCGAGGTTGTATCGGATACCATCGAATCCGAACGTATACAGCGCAAGATCCGGCGACAGAATGAGCGCATAGCAGATCTTAACGAACTCCGCAGGACTACATATAACAAGGATGACTTAGAGACCATAGATCGTGCGATACGCGACAGAAACAGGACGATAGAAGCCTTAAACCGCCAGCTCGAGAAGGCCTCCAGGTACTCGGGAGTATTCGAGATCAAGGCTCCTTACAGCGGTCTGGTCACCGAAGTGGCAGATATCAAGCAGGGTGAGATCATTAACTACAAGCAGAAGATCGTCCAGATAGCAAATGATGATTCCTGCTATATCGTAGTGGATGATAAGGGCGGCATGTTCTCATACGGAGATGAAGCCACTGTATCTTTCAAAGCTCCTAACGGCAAGGGATTCGATGCCCCCGGAAATGTCGTCAGCTTAAATCCCTATGGTCTGTCGAAGTCGATGCGGACAGGATATGCACTGGTTAAAGTTTCACAGGCCGATATGGAACTGATGACCGACAGCGGCTCCGGTAACAGCAACGGATACTGGTATCGTGTCCGTTTTACGGTGAAGGCTGTCACCAAAGAGATGAATAACGTGGTTCTTGTACCCAAGACTGCAGTATATAAGACCGGCAACGATACATATGTCATAACCAAGACCGAAGACGGATCCACCAGACTCGTGAGATTCGTTGCAGGCGGCGCCGATAATGCCAACTACTGGGTGGCTTACGGTGATATTACGGAGGGTATGTCGATATGTTCGGGATAATGCTGCAGAAGATGTGGCAGAAAAAGTGGATGAACTTAAGCCTGTTGCTGGGCTGCATACTGCTCATAGCGACTACCGTCAGCTTCCCTCTGTATCAGAAGGCGGCTTATGATCGTATGCTCCAGGATGAATTCACCGATTACATATCCGAGAAGAGCAACTGGCCGATGATCATTCAGCTATCCGCCAACTGTCAGAAGGATAAAAAGGATACTATCGGCAAGATCGAGAAGTATGCCGCAGGAATCTACGATCAGATGGGCGTAGATGCATATGATACGGTGTATAGCTATGAGATCCTGCGTGCTCCCGTGAGCAGTGCGATCAAAAGAGATGATGTCGAGGATATATCATTGTCTCTGTGTGCGATGTCCGACCTGACCTCACATGCCAAGCTTGTGGCAGGCGAATTCTACTCGGATGACGGTTTAGACGATGACGGAGCCATAGAGGTCATAGTTCCGCAGTATACGCTGACCGGCAAGGGTCTGCTCATGGGTGAGTCCCTGACATATAAGAAACTCACTACGGCAGACGGTGATCCGATCACGATCAAGGTTGTCGGTGTATATACCGGCAGAAAGACAGAAGATTTCTATTTTCAGGAAGATCCCGAGCGTTTATTTGATTCCTGCATGATGAATCCTGACCTGTTCAGGAAGATGTTCACCGGATCCAATGCGGAGAACTACAATATAGAGATTAATGTCTATGACATGCTTGATTATTCTTCTGTGAGTGCTTCACAGGTTGCACATATCAATGAAACCACCAGGTATCTGTGTGATGACAGTCCTTATAAGAGCGTGATCAAAGATCCATCTTACCAGAGCATACTGGAGGAATACGAGATCAAGCGTGTCAGAATAACCACTACGCTGATGATACTTCAGATCCCGGTATTGGTCCTTCTTGCTTCGTTCCTGCTCATGATCTCGGGGCAGATGTATGAGATGGAGCGTAATGAGATATCCGTGATCAAGAGCCGCGGTTCTTCTCGTGGGCAGATATTGCTTCTCTATATCTATCAGGGCCTGTTTCTGACCATAGTAGGTGCAGCTGCAGGTATCCCGCTCGGAGCGCTCTTTGCGAGGATCCTGGGCAGTACCCGTAACTTCCTTGAGTTTGACCTAAGTCAGTCTCTCAATGTTTCCTATAACAGGGAGACGTTTATATATGCGATCGCAGCGATGGTCATCACGCTGCTGTCCATATCCATACCTGCCGTTAAGCACAGTAAAGTATCGATAGTTAATCTCAAGCAGCAGAAAGCTGTCAGGAAACGACGACTGTGGGAGATCCTGTTCCTGGATGTGATCCTGATCGGAGTGTCCTTATACGGATTCTACAGCTTCAGAAAGAGCATGGGCGACATATCCGAGACCGTGCTCTCCGGTAAGAGTCTGGATCCGCTCCTTTATGTGAGCTCTTCATTGTTTATAGTAGGCATGGGCCTTTTCTTCCTGCGTATCCAGCCCTATATCGTGAAGCTGATCTATCTGATCGCAGGTAAGCTGGTCGGACCTGCGGGATACATCTCGTTCATGGAGAACATCAAGAACGGGCGTAAGATGCAACTGATCATGCTGTTTCTCATCATGACGATCTCTCTGGGCATGTTCCATGCGACTGTGGCAAGGACGATCCTTGAGAACGCGGCATCCAACACGGATTATCTGGACGGTGCAGACATAGTGCTCAAGGAGTACTGGCCGATGATGACAGACCAGAACGGTACTCCGACCGGCATATATGTGGAGCCTGATACGACCAAGTTTATGACCATGGATTTTGCCGGGAGTTATACCAAGGTATACTACGACGACAAGGCATATGTCAGAAAGGGCAAGAACGACCGCACGATAACCACGGTCATGGCTCTGCATACCAAAGAGTTCGGAGAGATGACCCATCTGGCATCCGGCTTAAATGAGCTTACCTATCATCAATACTTAAACGAGCTGGCCAAGGTCGAGAACGGAGTTCTCCTGTCAAGGAACTTTGAATCCGTTCAGGGCATGGCTGTCGGTGATTCGATAAGCTACTATACCGGTGACGGCAAGCAGATGTCGGGCGTGGTTGTTGATTTCCTTGACTATTTCCCTTCGTATTCACCTACCGTGACGACCATAAATCCCGACGGTAATGCGGAGACTTCACAGAATTATCTGATAGTCACTCATTACGCTTACCTGAAAAAGGTCATAGGCACCCAGCCGTATGAGATCTGGGTGGATTTAAAAGACGATGCTTCTTCGGATGACATGTATGATTTCATAGAGTCTCATAATATGAGAGTCGCCAAGTATATCAATAAGTCCGAGGATATGGAGCATACCATGACTGACCCGCTCCTGCAGGGTACCAACGGTGTGCTGACCATGGGCTTTGTTGTCACGATACTGTTGTGCGCGGTGGGATATCTGATCTACTGGATCATGTCGATCAGGGAGCGCGAGTTGATATTCGGCGTACTCAGAGCCTGCGGATTCCATAAGAATGAGATAGTCAAGATGCTGATCACGGAGCAGATATTCTCCGGACTGTTCTCTGTGCTTGCAGGCATAGGCATCGGGAAGCTCACATCGACGATGTTCGTGCCGCTTCTGCAGGCGTCATATGCCACATCGGAGCAGGTTCTCCCGATGAAGCTGATAACCAGAGCATCGGATATGTACAGATTGTATGCAATAGTTGCCACAGTAATGCTTACATGCATATTTGTTCTTATCTTCCTGTTGTTCAGGATGAATGTGACCAAGGCACTCAAGCTTGGTGAAGAATAATGAGTGAAGCTATTATCAGTACAAAAGGAATAAAGAGGGCGTTTGATACTCCCGCAGGCAAGTTCTGGGCCTTAAAGGGCATAGATCTGGAGATACCGGAGGGTAAGTTCGTGATCTTACGTGGCCGGTCCGGTTCCGGTAAGACAACCCTGATGAACATCATCAATTCTCTGGATGATCCTACTGATGGTGATGTGTTCATCGAAGGTACCAATCTCAAGGAACTCTCGGAGAGAGACCGCGAGAACTTAAGGCGTACCAGGATGGGGTTCGTGTTCCAGTCCGTATCGCTGATCCCCAGCCTCAATGCTTTCCAGAATGTTGAGTTTTCCATGCGCATGGCTGGCATCAAGATAGGTAAGGATTCCGCGAAAAGGGTAGAGGACTGCCTGAAACTGGTAGGCCTTGGCAACCGCATGAACCACATGAGCGCGGAGATGTCAGGCGGTGAGCAGCAGAGAGTAGCGATCGCCAGGGCATTTGCGCATAAGCCTGGTATAATCTTTGCCGATGAGCCTACCGCAGAGTTGGATTCGTCCATGGCCGCGAGAGTCACTGAGATATTCAAGGAGATGACCCGCAGAGAGGGCATCACTATACTCATGACCACACATGATGTCGGACTTATGGGCGCCGCAGACATGATCATAGAGCTTGATAACGGAGAGAGGATCTCCTGATCCACTTGTGAAAATGGCAGAAGAGATAAAAAAAGAAGACAATCAGATAATGGTTCAGGCGGACGGTCTGGTCAAGATCTATAAGTCCAAGGAGACAGAGGTACTGGCTCTGCAGGGACTGGATCTGACCGTTAATACGGGTGAACTGACGGCTCTGATCGGTAACAGCGGATCCGGTAAATCCACTTTCCTCAATATGATCGGTGGTCTGGACAGACCGAGCGCCGGCAAGCTCATGGTGGACGGGAAGAACCTGTTTACGATGACGGAGAAAGAACTTGTGCTCTATAAGCGCGATATCGTCGGATTCGTATGGCAGAACAACGGGCGTAACATGCTCCCGTATCTGACGGCGCTTGAGAATATCATGCTGCCCATGAACCTGTCCGGAACAAAAAAGAAAAGAGACAAAGCCCTTGAACTGCTGGATATGGTAGGACTCTCCTCCAAGAAGCACTCCAAGATGAACATGCTCTCGGGCGGAGAGCAGCAGCGTATCGCGATCGCCATAGCTTTGGCGAATTCTCCGAAGCTTCTTCTCGCGGATGAACCGACGGGATCGGTAGATTCGGCTACGGCGGATTACATATTCGGGATATTCACCGAACTGAATAAGGGCGGTCAGACCATACTGATAGTCACACATGACATGGCCCTGTCCAAAAAGGTTAAGAGAGTAGTAGCCATCCGCGACGGCAAGATAAGCTCCGAGCGCGTACTGAAGGAACAGTATGCCGACCGCGTACGGGAATCAAATATAGACTGGAGAGCCGAGGATACACAGGATGAATTTGTTGTCCTGGATAAAGCGAACCGTCTTCAGATACCAAAGGAGCTTATCGACGAGATGAAGCTCGATGACAATAAAGTCAAGATCGCCTATAAGGACGATCATATAGAAATCAGCAAACCATAAACTCAGCACAGATTTTGCGTTATGTAAACCAACATTCAAGGAGGCAAGCCATGTCCGTAACCGCGACAAACCCCATTCTTCCCGGATTCTATCCCGATCCTTCGATATGTGCGGTAGGAGAAGACTTCTATATCGTCAATTCTTCTTTTGCATACTTCCCCGGACTGCCGATCATGCACAGCCGCGATCTGGCTCACTGGGAGCAGATAGGTAATGTCCTGACAAGAGAGTCCCAGCTGCCTCTTGGTGACGCCGGAGTATCACAGGGATTATTCGCACCCACCATGCGCTATCATGAGGGAACATATTATGTGATATGTACCAATGTATCTCATGGCGGCAACTTTGTAGTCACTGCAGATAAGCCCGAAGGTCCGTATTCCGATCCCCATTATATCGAGGGAGCTGACGGCATCGATCCGAGTCTGTTCTTTGATGATGACGGTAAGTGCTACTATATCGGCACTCATCCGAATGTAGACGGATACAAGTACAACGGAGATTATTTCATATACATTCAGGAGTTTGACACTACTGAGTTTAAGCTTGGCGGTAAGAGAGTAGAGGCATGGAACGGTGCCCTGAAGGGTGTGCACTGGCCCGAAGGTCCTCATCTGTATCATATAGGAGAGTATTACTATATCCTCCACGCAGAGGGCGGTACAGGCCCCGAGCACGCTGTCAGCGTAGCCAGATCCAAAGACGTATTCGGCCCCTATGAGAACAACTGGTGTAATCCGATCTTTACCCACAGACATCTCGGACAGAGATATCCCATCAAATATGTGGGTCATGCGGATCTGATGCAGACCGTTACCGGAGATTGGTACATGGTCATGCTCGCTGTCAGACCGGTAGGACAGTTTACGACAATGGGCCGTGAGACATTCCTTGCAAGAGTGATCTGGGAGAATGACTGGCCCGTAGTCAATCCGGGTCTCGGTATCCTTTCGTCCGAGCTTGTGATCGATCTTCCCGAGTATAAGCCCGAGTGCAGGCAGAATCTTCTTCCCGCTGTTGATAAGCTCTATGACTTCACGCATATGAACGGGCTGTCCCATGAGTTCATGATGCTCAGGAATCCCAAGGAGGATGCATATGAATTCAGGGAGGGTGAAGGCCTCTATCTGACCTGTGATACCGATCTTGTATCCGGAAAGGAATCACCTTCATACATCTGTATCCGTCAGGATTCTCATGCATTTGAGGCTGCTGTCACACTTAAGGGAGATGACCTCTATAACGGAGCAAGAGCAGGCCTGTGCCTGTTCCAGAGCGAGGATTATCAGCTCAGATTCGAGTATTCCGGATGCAACGGAAATGTCATATTAAGACGCGCAGGTAACGATGAGAAACTTGCTACACTTCTTAATCCCGCAACTTTGGTTACGCTTGTCATCAGAGTTCTCGGAACCAAAGCATCGCTTTTCATGGTAAAAGAGGATACGCTCGAGACTCTGGTTAAGGATCTGGATATAAGTTCGCTTTCGACGGAAGTCGCAGGTGGTTTTGTGGGCTGTACCATAGGTGTATATGCCGAGGATGTTGAAGCACGCGATGAAAAGGTAAGAGCATTATTCAAGTCTTTCTCATACAAGCGTCTTATACCCGTAAGGGAGGATAAATAATGGCTGAACAGAAGATCAGATATCATCTGCCGGGACTTCGGTATAATTATCCGCTTAACATGTTCTGGGTAAGCCTTCTTGAGACCCATCCCGAATTCTTCCGCGACGGGATCGAGATAGCGTCCTTCTTCGGATGCTTCCCGTTATCGCTGTGGAACGGCGGAAGACTCTGCCCCAAAGACGATCAGTGCGATGCCGCATTCGTCATGAATGTCATTAAGAACATCAATGCGAAGAACATCCCGATCAGATATACTTTCACCAATCCTCTGATCACTGAGGCCGATCTGGATGATGAGTTCTGCAATTTCTGCCTTAAGGCCGGCGATAACGGTAAGAACGAGGTTCTTGTCTTTTCCCCGATCCTCGAAGAATATGTCCGAAAGAACTATCCTTCCTATGCGATCGATTCATCGACATGCAAGGAGATACGCGACGTCGAGACACTGAATAAGGAGATCGAGAAGGACTATAAATATGTCGTTCTTGATTATAATTTCAACAATAAATGGGATATCCTTGACGGATTACAGCACCGTGAAAAGATCGAAGTGCTCGTTAACTGCCTGTGTACGCCCGAGTGTAAGAGAAGGGGCGGGCATTATGAACTCGTAGGCAAGAACCAGCGTATCATCATGAAGAACCGTCAGGCTCCTCCCGATAAGCAGATCCCGATAATTCCGTGGGGATGCGAATACGGTGATAAGAACTGCCTGTTCACGATCAAAGACTATCCGACATTTATCAGTCCTGAGATGATCGAGCAGGAATATCTGCCGAGGGGATATAACAACTTCAAGATAGAGGGAAGAACAGCCAATCTGTTCTCTTTGATAGAAACATATTGCTACTTCATGTTGAAACCAGAATGTGTGGGTGAGGCGAGACTTCTCCTGCTGCGTAACCTTGAGGATATGCACGTGATCAATGTCGCGAAGCCCAAACCTTCGAAGTTCGTTCTTCCGTAGTATAGGGGCTACAATTATTAAAGGGGGATTACAAATGCTTAGAGAGACCAGAACAGAAAACGGTAAAGTCCGCGGTATACCCGGAGCGGATCCCAGAGTAACTATCTACAGAGGGGTTCCTTTTGCTGCTCCGCCCGTGGGTGAGAACAGATGGAGAGCTCCTCAGCCCGCAGCCGACTGGGAAGGAGTGCGTGAGTGTTATACTTTTGCGCCTATCGGTGTGCAGGACCAGCCCGGTGTCGGTAAGTGGGAGGAAGATCTCTACATGCGCGAGTTCCATGTGGATAAGGACATCCCGATGTCCGAGGACTGTCTGTATCTGAATGTATGGACTCCCGCAAACTCTGCCGATGAGAAGCTTCCCGTGCTTGTATGGATATTCGGCGGCGGATTCCAGTGGGGATATACCGCAGAGATGGAATTCGACGGAGAGCGCCTGGCAAGACGCGGTATCGTAGTTGTCAGCGTTAATTACAGACTTGCTACACTCGGTTTCCTGTCTCATCCCGAGATCACGGCTGAGTCTCCCGATTCACCCGGTAACTTTGGACTTCTCGACCAGAAGGCCGGCATAGCATGGGTAAAAAGAAATATCTCCAATTTCGGCGGAGATCCCGAACAGATAACTATCGCAGGCCAGTCTGCAGGCGGCGGAAGTGTCATGGCTCAGATCAATAATGAGGATAATTATGACACCGTCAAGAGAGCCGTTGTCTTAAGCGGTATGATCGAACTGGCAAATCCCAAGGACGATATCTTCAATCCCATTAATCTTGCAACTGCAGAAGAGAGAGGCAAGGCATTCTTTGATTACCTCGGAGTTTCAAGCCTTGCGGAAGCAAGAAAGCTCGATGCTTTCCTGATCAGGGATAAGTATGCCGAGTATGTTAAGGAGAATCCCAGATTCTTCCCGATAGAAGACGGCTTCATGGTCAAAGAATACGGAATGAACAAGTTCAAGGACGGCAGATCCGCTAAGATTCCGATCATAAGCGGCTGCACCAAGGATGAGTTCGTAGTCGACGGTGTTAACACCGTTGAAAGATCCGTTAAGAACGCTTTTGTATCAGCTCAGGCTCACGGTCAGGATAAGCCGATGTATTACTACAGCTTTGAGCCCGATATTCCCGGCTGGGATAACCCCGGAGACTTCCATTCATGTGACCTGTGGTTCTTCTTTGAGTCCATAGGCAAGTGCTGGAGACCTTATAAGGGTTATCACTTTGATCTGGCAAGACAGATGTGTAACTATTTTGCCAACTTCATCAAGACCGGCGATCCTAACGGTAAGGATGCGGACGGTACCGATATGCCGGTATGGAAGCCGTATACCGAAAAAGAACCCAACGAGATGCATTTTACATCTGACGGATCCAAGACGTCGGTGTGAGCTAAGCAGGATAACCGTTCATCAGTTTCTCATTAAGAAGAGGTGGAAGAATGAAAACAATCTATGTAAACATTCAGGCATCCAGGGATGGCAACGGAACGAAGGATATGCCTTATAAGCATATCAATGATGCTGCAAGAGTAGCTAAACCGGGCGATGAGGTAGTTGTTGCTCCCGGTGTATACAGAGAGTATGTTGATCCGCTCAATGCGGGTACTCCCGAGGCCAGGATCACATACAGGTCCGAAGAACCGCTTGGTGCCGTAATCTCAGGCTCCGAGGTTCTGACAGGTTGGAAAAAGCATAAGGGTAAAGTATGGACGGCAAGGGTAAACAACTCTGTCTTCGGAGCATACAATCCCTATACGACCCGTGTCTACGGTGACTGGTATTTTGCTCCTATCATCAGACATACCGGTTCGGTCTACTTAAATGACCTCGCCATGTATGAGACGGATTCACTTGATGAATGCATAAAGGGTGAAGCCGACAAATACGCATGGAATAAAGAGGAATCCAAGCTTAAATGGTACTGTGAGCAGGACGGTGATGAGACCGTATTCTATGCAAACTTCCAGGGTAAGGATCCCAATAAGGAGACGGTAGAGATAGCAGTGCGAAGAAACTGCTTCATGCCTTCCAAGATGGCCATAGGTTATATCACAGTCAGCGGATTTGAGATCAAGGACGCAGCTACCACATGGGCACCACCTGCTGCTTATCAGGACGGTATGATAGGACCTCACTGGAGCAAGGGATGGATCATAGAGGACTGTGAGATCCACAACAGCAGATGCTGCGGTATATCTCTGGGTAAGTACCTTGATCCCGAGAACGATATGTACTTTACAGTAAGACGTATCAAGAGCCCCACACAGATGGAGAGAGATGCCGTATGCCGCGGTCAGTATCACGGATGGCTCAAGGAGAAAGTCGGAAGCCATATAGTCCGCAGATGTAATATCCATCACTGCGAGCAGACCGGTATCGTCGGACGTATGGGCGGCGTGTTCTCGACCATTGAGGACTGCCATATTCATGATATCTGTACTTCATCACAGCTGGGTGGCGCAGAGACAGCCGGTATCAAGCTTCATGCCGGTATCGATGTGACCATACGCAGAAACCATATCCATAACTGTATCATCGGTGTATGGCTCGACTGGGAGGCTCAGGGCGCGAGAGTGTCACAGAACGTGATGCATGATAACCACAGGCCTGCAGGTACCGAGCAGGGTCCCGGCTGTATGTTTACTTCGGATGTATTCATCGAGGTCGGTCACGGTCCTACGCTTATTGACAATAATCTGCTCATGAGTAAGCAGTCCGTCACTATACCGAGTGAGGGAATCGCAGTGCTGCACAACCTGATCCTCGGCGGATTCGGACTCATCAATTCAGGAGTGGACAGCATTATCAACGGACAGCGTGAGCCCAGATATACGCCTTACCATATCAGGCACAGGACCGAGGTCGCCGGTTTCATGACCATACTGCACGGTGACGATCGTATATATAACAATACCTTCATTCAGACCTATCCCGCAGAGGATAAAAAGAAGACCCCTCAGGATGCTGATTATACAATGGCGGGAACCAAAGCATTTGATATATTCCCGACCTATGAGGAGTGGCATAAACCTTTTGAACCCGGTGACAAGCCTGATATGGGCGGACTTGCCGAGGCTCACTTCGGACATCTTCCCGTATGGATCGACGGCAATGCTTACTTTAACGGCGCCAATGTCTATAAGAAAGAGAAGAATAAGTTCGTAGACAAGAAGAACAAGGTCAAGGCCGAGATCGCGGAGAAGAACGGCAAGTTCACTCTTAAGACCAATGTATATGAGTTCCTTAAGGACTTTAACGTGCCGGTGATCTGCACCGAGACATTGGGACTTGCATTTGAGCCTGAGCAGAGATTCGAGAATCCCGACGGAAGCGATATAATCTTTAACAGCGACCTGTGCGGATCACACAGGGGATTATCCACCATTCCCGGACCGCTTGCAGAGGGTACATCATCCGCAGTCCTGTATACTCACTGACGGGAGAGATATATGAGTGAATTCTACTGGCACCTGCCCGGATTTTCCGTTTTCTTTTATTTAAATCAGGTGATCATTCACATGCTTGCAGAGCATCCGGAGAAGTTTCGTGACGGATACAGGATAGGCAGCGTGTATGGTACTTTTCCGGGAGCCATATGGAACGGCGGCAGGGCGGTATTCGGTATCACGAGTCACGGCGATATGGAGAAGGTCATTAAGACCTATAACGACCTCGGTGTACCTGTCAGGTTCACGTGGACCAACTCTCTGATAGAGGAGAAGCACTTAAACGACACGTACTGTAATCTGATCATGGAGACTGCCGATAACGGCATGAATCAGGTTCTGGTCAATACACCTGTGCTGGAGGAATATCTGAAAGCTGAGTATCCGGGGTTTAAGTATATCTCGTCCACGACCAAGAGGCTGACATCGCTTGCCGATGTGAAGGCGGAGCTTGAGAAGGATTACTTCCTGGTAGTGCTTGATTATGACTTAAACCATGATGAAAAGGTTCTCGATGAGCTCTCGCCCTATGCAGACCGCATCGAGATACTTGCCGATGAGATATGCTTCCCGGGCTGTCCCAAGCGCAAGTCTCACTATCGCGATGAATCCCTGATGCAGCTTCGGTTCGAGAAGGGTACTCCGTTCGACTGCCCGAACAAGAACACGAGACCCGGGTTTACGGAGTGCATGAAACGGCCTGCCTTTATATCCGCCGATGAGGTTTCGGAATATGCGGATAGATGGGGCTACCGTAACTTCAAACTGGTCGGACGCGGACTTCCTCAGGAAATGGTGCTCGACTCATATGTCTATTATCTGGTCAAAGAAGAATACCGTGACGAGATGAGGGAAAGAATAAAAAAACAACTCACCAAGCTGGGAGTTAAGATCTGATCATACTATTAAACAGCGGGTCCGGCGAAAACCGGATCCGTTTTTGTATCAAGAATTGATATGATGGATATCAAATAATAAGAAGTGCTTATAATAAACTGATTGTATCGTGTAAGAAGATTAATTGATTCGGAAAGGAGCAGATGATGGAAAACTTTTCATTTTATTCACCGACATATTTTGTATTCGGCAAAGAGGCCGAGAGTCAGACGGGAGATATGGTAAAGCGCTTTGGTGGTACCAAGGTACTCATTCATTACGGCGGGGGCAGCGTAGTCAGATCGGGACTTTTAGACAGGGTCAAGGCTTCGCTTGATGCTGCCGGCATTGCTCATATCGAACTGGGTGGTGTTAAGCCCAATCCCCGCAGCGGACTGGTTTATGAAGGTATAGATCTGTGTAAAAAAGAGAATGTGGACTTTGTCCTGGCAATCGGCGGAGGAAGTACTATAGATTCATCCAAGGCTATAGCTGCAGGAGTGGTATATGACGGGGACTTCTGGGATTTCTACTGCGGCAAGAGGATAGAAGAGGCTCTGCCTGTAGGAACAGTGCTTACAATAGCAGCAGCCGGAAGTGAAGGAAGTCCCGATTCCGTTATCACCAGAGAAGAGGATATGATGAAGCGCGGTGCAAGCGGCGATGCGATCAGACCTAAGTTCAGCATATTAAACCCCGCACTTACTCAGACTCTGCCTCCTTATCAGTCAGCCGCCGGTATCACTGATATCATGGCTCATCTGTATGAGAGATATCTGACTAACACAACTGATGTAGAAGTTACCGACAGACTTATCGAAGCTCTGCTTCTTACGATGAAGCATGAGGGACCGCGTGTTATTGCAGATCCCGATAACTATGAAGCAAGAGCAAATATCATGTGGGCCGGTATGATGGCACACAATAATTCCTGCGGTGTAGGCCGCACACAGGACTGGAACAGCCACAATATCGAGCATGAACTGTCTGCTCTGTATGACTGCGCACATGGTGCGGGCCTTGCGGTTACCATGCCTGCCGTATTTAAATACGTGATGGATCACAATGTAATGCGTTTTGCACAGGTTGCAGTCAGAGTTTGGGGATGCAGCATGGATTTCGAACATCCCGAGGTTACGGCACTTGAAGGCATCAATGCGTTTGCGGCATTTTTGACTTCACTCGGTATGCCGTCCAATTTTGAAGAGCTGGGAGCTAAAGAGGCTGATATCCCTACACTGGTAGAAAACCTCTGCTGCGGAAACGGGCGTGACGGTTCCATATCCGGATTTGTTACGCTTAATAAAGATGATTGCGCCAGGATATATCAGATGATGGTATAAAGGAGAGGATCATGGTAGATGTAAGAGGTAAATGGGCTCTGATAACCGGAGCTGCAAGAGGAATAGGATATCTTTCGGCGCTGTTCATGGCTGATCAGGGATGTAATCTGATACTTCACAGCAGAAGTCTCACCCATACCGAGAAGGTCTTAAAAGAAGTAAAGGAAAAAGGGGTACAGGCATATGCAGTGGAAGCTGAGCTTAACGATCTGGACGCTATTGCCCGTATGCTGGACGATATAGATGCTCTGGGAGTACAGGTTGATATAGTCTTAAATAATGCGGGGCTTCAGATAGCATACAGGACTGAGTATTTCGACACTCCCGAGGAGGACTATGAGATCAGCTTCAGGGTAAACACCATAGCACCTGCAATGATCTGCTATCATTTCATGCCGAAGATGATCGAGAGAGGATTCGGACGTATATTAAACACCACCAGCGGTATAGCTCTTGAGCCGGAGCAGGCAGGATACTCTGCCAGCAAGGCGGCACTTGATAAGATTACGATCGACCTCGGTCATACAGTACAGGGTACGGATGTGATGATCAACTTAACAGACCCCGGATGGTGCAGGACTGATCTCGGAGGATCACATGCACCCAATGCTCCGGAAAGCACGATACCGGGTATCGTGGTAGGTGTCTTTGTGGATGATAAGAAGTCAGGCAGGAATCTCGGTGCACAGAATTTCACAGGCATGACTCTTGAGGATGCCGTTAAAAAAGCAGAAGCTGAGTTCGACAGCCCATATTAGTGTTATAATTGTGAGGTAGTGAAACCTGCTGACAATTAAAAAACTAAATGGAGAGTGGGTATGAAAGCAATTAGCATAACTGATCTGATGGAATTCAGGATAGGACAGACGGAAAACACAGAGGCCGGTACAGGCTGTACGGTTATCATCTCAGATAACGGCATGGCTGCAGGCGTTGATATCAGAGGCGGTGGCCCCGCATCCAGAGAATGTGATCTGCTTCGTCCGTTCTCTACAGCAGATGCGATACATGCGCTTGTACTCGGCGGCGGCAGCACTTTCGGCTTAGACGCATCAGGTGGTGTACTTAAGTATCTTGAGGAGCATAATATCGGATTTGATATGGGTATCACCCATATTCCTCAGGTATGCCAGTCCGATATATTCGATCTGACTGTGGGTGATCCGATGACCAGACCCGATAAGGAGATGGGATATCAGGCCTGTGTGAACGCTGAAAAGGGAAATTATCAGGATGGTAATTACGGTGCAGGTTGCGGTGCTACTGTAGGCAAATGGCTCGGTATGGACTATTGCATGAAGACCGGTATAGGAAGCGCGGCAGTTCAGATCGGTGATGTAAAGGTCGGAGCCATAGTGGTGGTCAATTCCATAGGCGATATATTTGATCCCGGCAAAGGCAAGATGATCGCAGGCCTGCTGAACGAAGATAAGAAGACGCTTCGCAGCACGGAATCGATAATGTACGATATGGCTGAATCAAATCCTCAGGGCGGATTCGTATCCAATACTACTATAGGAGCAATTTTGACTAATGCGGACTTTAATAAGTCACAGCTGTCCAAGATCGCATCCATGGCACATAACGGATACGCGAGATGCATCAATCCCGTACATACATCTATGGACGGAGATACCATATACGGATTGTCGAGCAGACAGGTTAAGGCTGATATCGATATGGTAGGTACGCTGGGAGCACAGGTTATGGCTATGGCGATAGTGAAGGCAGTAACAAGTGCAACAGCAGCCTACGGCCACCCGGCATACGCGGATATACAGTAAGTTAGGAGATTAATAATGGAATTCAAGTCAGATATTTTCTCGCAGTTTGATAAGAAGTGGGCTCTGCTTACAGCCGGTACCGAGGAGAATTTCAACACGATGACGATAAGCTGGGGCGGACTGGGTACTTTATGGAGTAGGCCTGTAGCTACCGTATATGTCAGACAGTCCAGATACACTCATGAGTATATGGATGATAATGATTACTTTACCGTGAGTTTCTATCCCGAGGAGTATAAGAAGGAACTCGGAGTACTGGGATCAAAGTCCGGCAGAGATATGGATAAGATGAACGACAGCGGTCTGACTTCAGTTAAGTGCGGAGAATCCATGTCTTTCAAAGAGGCGGAAGTGACTCTTGTGTGTAAGAAGCTCTTCAAGCAGACTCTCCTTAAAGAGAATATGCCCATAGATGTAGCCGATGCTTGCTACGCTGACAATGATCTTCACGATATGTATATAGGAGAAGTGATAGAGATCAAATAACAGGATTCGCTGAAAATCTGCTTGTTATTTTCATAAACTGATGATATTCTGTATCTCAGTACAAGAAAGGCACACAGCTGTGTGAGGGTGAAGGAATGATAATTCGATAATTTGATTTGGTAAACACGAGTTTAGTTAAGGGCCGAAAGGTCTGTTTGTGTATGCCGAATTGGGTTATCGTATTCATTTGAAGCCATCAGTATCTGATGTATATACCTTTGCGCATATGCAAGAACTTCAATATATGATTACGAGAATCTGCTTTCGGCATGAAAGCAGTTTTTTTTGTGCTGATATACATGGAGGTGATGATAATGTCTCAGATACAGGTAAGTGATCTGACATTTGCATATGAAGGAAATGCGGATGATGTTCTTAAGAACGTCAGCTTTTCCATAGATACTGACTGGAAGCTCGGACTTATAGGCAGGAATGGCAAGGGTAAAACTACGCTCCTTAACCTGTTTATGGGCAGATACGAGTATCAGGGCAGTATTGCGACAAGCACACGGTTCGATTATTTTCCTTACGAAGTTTCCGAGGCGGATATGATCCGTCAGGCTGCTGATCTGATAGAAGTATGGAAGCCGCAGGTGGAGATGTGGCAGGTTATGGTTCAGATGAACCAGCTTAAGATGGATGCGGAATGTCTGTATAGACCGTTTGAAAAGCTCAGCTTCGGGGAAAGAACCAGGATCATGCTGGCTGTACTTTTTGCAGCCGAAAATGAATTCCTTCTGATCGATGAACCGACAAACCATCTGGATGTGATGGCCCGAAATACGGTTAAGGATTATCTGGCTTCGAAGAGAGGATTTATTCTCGTATCGCATGACCGTGATCTGTTAGACGGGGTATGTGATCATGTGCTGGTCCTTAATCGGTCGACGATAGATGTTCAGACAGGCAACTTCTCCTCATGGTGGGAGAATAAGGAAAAGACAGATGCTTTTAAGCAGGCGGAAAACGAAAAGCACTTAAAAGAGATCGGTAAACTCAAAACAGCGGCTGACCGTACAGGCAGATGGGCAGATAAAAACGAGAACACAAAGATAGGATTCGATCCGATCAGGGAACCCGAAAGAAATATCTCGACCAGGGCGTATATCGGAGCTAAAACAAAGAAGATGCAGTCGAGGGTTAAATCCTTTGAGGCACGTATCGACAGGGAGATAGAAGAAAAAGAAGGTCTGCTTCAGGATATAGAGAATGTGGTGGATCTGAAGCTGAACCCGCTGAGCTTCCATAAGGAAGTACTGATCAATGCATATGATCT
>JAFZQY010000086.1 GCA_017620155.1 Lachnospiraceae bacterium
ACGAATTCTATCAGGTATGTCTTGCCCAGCAGTACATCGCCGAGGGCGGTATTTCCTATGCGAAGGAACTGCTCGAGAAATCGTTCGGCGAAGACCGCGCAAAAGACGTTATCGGCAAACTTACCGCATCGCTTCAGGTTAAACCGTTCGAGTTCATCAGAAAGACCGATGCATCTCAGTTGCTTAACTTCATTCAGGATGAGCATCCTCAGACCATCGCCCTCATCCTTTCATACCTGTCACCTGCTCAGGCGGCTCTGATCATCAGCTCGCTCCATCCGGACAGACAGGCGGATGTTGCCAAGAGAATTGCAGTCATGGACAGGACTTCACCCGAAGTCATTAAAGAGGTCGAGAAGGTTTTGGAATCGAAACTGTCAAGCCTGGTAAACCAGGATTACACGATCATCGGCGGCGTAGACAGCGTAGTAGAGATATTGAACACCGTAGACCGCGGTACAGAGAAGCACATCATGGAGACTCTGGAGATAGAGGAACCCGAACTTGCGGACGAGATCAGACGCAAGATGTTCGTATTCGAGGATATCCTGCTTCTGGACAACAGAGCTATCCAGAGAGTGCTGCGTGATGTTGAGAACAACGACTTAGGCATAGCTCTTAAGGGCGCAAACCAGGAAGTACAGAATGCTATATTCGACAACCTGTCCAAACGTCTTGCATCCATGATCAAAGAGGATATGGAATTCATGGGTCCCGTGCGTATGAAGGATGTTGAAGAGGCACAGCAGAAGATCGTTAATGTAATACGTAAGCTGGAGGATTCCGGCGAGATCGTAATATCAAGAGGCGGAGGCGACGAGATAATTGTCTAGTAACCTGGTCAAATTTTACAACACGACACCTCAGGAAGAATCCAAGGTTATAGACTCCAACAGCCTGGTAGAGATCAAACTCAAGGAAGTCGCAGCCAGAGCATCAAGGAAAAAGACTGCTCCGCCGCCGAGCGGAGAAGCTCTTGTTGCAGGCGAGAATGCCGAGGCGGGCTTTGTGGAAGGCCTCTCTGCCGATATGGTCGAAGCCCTGCTCGGAGACGATGATGAAGGAAGTAACGTCATCAAAGCCGTAGATCCCTCCGAGGAGGCCGAACAGATCCGTCTGGCCGCCAAACAGGAAGCCGATGAGATAGTGGCTACGGCCGAGCAGCTCGCCATGGAGTATAAGGAGAACAGCCGCCGCGAGGCAGAGATAGAGTGCATGCGCATCAAGACAGATGCCAAGCAGGAAGGGTATCAGGACGGGCTGGTACAGGCCCAGGATGAATATGCATCCCGCATGCAGGAACTTGAGATGAGGGAGCAGGAACTCCTTCAGAATTTCGATGCCATGTGCGCTGAACTGGAGCCTAAGTTCATCAGCGTCATAACGAGCATATACGAGAGAATATTCAATGTCGAACTGGGCGCATATCAGCCGATCTTAGCGCAGCTCGTGGCCGGTGCCATTCGGGGCGTCGAGAGCAGCAAGACATATATAGTACATGTTTCCAGAGACGATTATGCGGATATAAGCGATGCCCACAGAAACCTGCTCGAAGAAGCGGCTCCGGGCTGCAAGGTGGAGATCATAGAGGATGTGGGCTTAAACCGCAACCAGTGCATGCTGGAGACCGAGAACGGCATATTTGATGTCGGGCTTGATACACAGCTGACCGAGCTCAGAAATAAACTGATGATACTCAGCTTTGATCCGAGCGGATCCGTATCGGAGGGCTGAAGTGCAGGCGGTCATAGATTTTGAGAAATACGAAAAGGTTCTGGATGAGCCTCTGATCCGCAATATGGGACGGGTCGAAAATGTCATAGGCTTAAGCATCGAGTCCAAAGGACCCGAAGCCAAGCTCGGTGACCTGTGCAAGATCTATACCGGATCGGACGATGAATTCATATATGCCGAGGTCATAGGATTCAAGGACAAAAAGACGCTGCTCAGCCCCTATCAGGCGACTGACGGCATATCCATAGGATGCAAGGTGGAGAACACCAACGCGCCTCTTATGGTCACGGTTTCGGACAAGCTTCTCGGGCATGTCCTCGACAGCCTCGGGAATTGTGAAGAACTCGGATTTATTGAGGGACCGAGAGTAGAGGTGGACACGCAGGCCATGGATGCCATGGACCGAGTGGTCATAGATGAAGTCCTCTCCCTCGGCGTAAAAGCGGTAGACGGACTGCTGACCATAGGCAAGGGTCAGCGTATCGGCATATTTGCCGGCTCGGGCGTGGGCAAATCCACACTGATGGGTATGTTTGCCCGTAATACCAACGCGGATATCAACGTGATCGCTCTGATCGGCGAGCGAGGCAGAGAGGTCAAGGAATTCATAGAAAGAGACTTGGGCCCCGAAGGCATGGCGAGATCGGTCGTAGTAGTCGCGACCAGCGACAGGACCGCTCTTGAGAGAAAAAAAGCGGCGATGACGGCTACAGCCATCGCGGAGTATTTCAGGGATCAGGGCCGGGATGTCCTGCTGATGATGGACTCACTTACCCGTTTTTCCATGGCGCAGAGAGAGATCGGATTAGCCAGCGGCGAACCTCCTGTATCCAGAGGATATCCGCCGAGCGTATACTCCCAGATGCCCAGACTTTTGGAGCGTGCCGGTAAGAATTCAAGGGGATCGATCACGGGTCTTTATACGGTGCTTGTAGACGGCGATGATTTTAACGAGCCCATCACCGATACCGCCAGAGGCATACTGGACGGACATATAGTGCTGGACCGTAAGCTCGCCCAGAAGAACCGTTATCCTGCCATCGACGTGCTCGCCTCCGTATCAAGGTGCATGTCCGGATTGGTCAGCAAGGAACATAAAAAGTACGCCGGAAAACTCAAGAGCACGATGGCTACATATCGTGAGGCAGAGGATCTGATCAACATCGGAGCATATAAATCGGGATCGAATCCCGATATCGACTATTCGATCAGGATGAACGGTCCGATCAATGCTTTTTTGTGTCAGGAGACGGACGAAAAGCTGAACTTCGAAGACGCCTATGCGCAGCTGGCTCAGATGTTCGCCGAAGAGTAGCCGTCCGCCTGAGCGGGTAGATATATATGGCTGTATTCAGATACAGACTTCAGAATATACTTAACATCAAAGAACAGCTGAAAACTCAGGCTGAGATGGAGTTTGGGTTTGCTCAGGCGAAGCTAAACGAGGAAGAAGAACGGCTGAGGATCTTAGAGGAGCGCAAAGCGGGGTATATTGAAGAGGGCCGCCGGATGCGCATGGATGAACTCGATGTCGTTAGGCTTGCCGAGAACGAACGGTCGGTCAAAGCGATGGATGAGTTTATCGAAGGCCAGACAGAGAATGTGAGACTGGCCGAGAGGGCGGTGGAAGCCGCAAGAGCGGGGCTCACCGAAGCCATGAAGGAAGTTAAGATCCAGGAGAAATTAAGAGAGCAGGCATTCGAGACTTTTCTTGAAGAACAGAAGGTTGCGGAAGCCAAAGAGATAGATGAACTTGTCAGTTACCGTTACGGACAAAAAGGAAGTTAAGACAGATGGCTGATGAAGCGGTATTAGATCCCGAAGAAGAGAAAAAACAGATACGGGAAGAAAAGAAAGCTCTTAAGAAAGAGCAGAAAGAAGCTCAGAAGGAAGCCAAAGCCAGAGCCAAGGAGATAGCCAAGAGGGAAGATGAGCTCGATGACGATGATGCGGGCGGATTATCCATTGCCATGGTCACTATCATCATCATAGTTATCTGGATCGCTATCCTGGCACTTTTGATCAAATTGGATGTAGGCGGACTGGGCTCTACCGTAATGCGCCCTCTGATCAAGGACGTTCCGGTCCTTAATGCCATCCTTCCCGCAGAATCCAGCCTCGGAAGCAATGTAGAGCAGACTGCCGAAGAAGATCCTTACATGGGATTCACATCGCTTGATGAAGCGGTGGCTTATATCAGGCAGCTCGAGCGCGAGATGTCTGAAATGCAGAACAGCTCGGGAAATGATTCCGCACGTGTGGAAGCACTGGAAGCCGAGATTGAGAGGCTCCAGACTTTTGAAAAAGCCCAGGTTGAGTTCCAGCGCATCAAGGATGAATTCTACAACGAAGTGATATATGCCGAGAACGGTCCCGGCATCGAACAATACAAGAAATACTATGAATCCATAGATCCCGAGAAAGCCGAAGCGCTGTACCAGCAGGTTATCATGCAGGTCGAGAAGGATAAGGAGATGGAGGATTATGTAGCTGCTTATACCGCCATGAAGCCCAAGGAAGCTGCGAAGATATTCGAAGCCATGACGGATAACCTGGCATTGGCAGCCAGAATCCTTGAAAATATGGACTCCGACAGCCGCGGTAAGATACTGGGTGCCATGGATCAGGATGTGGCCGCAAAGATAACGAAATTAATGGATCCGGAAGGTTAAGAGTGAGGATCTCCGGACCGATATAATAAGTGTATGGGGCGATACTGACCATACAGAGCACATTGAAAAGTACAAAGGAGGAACCAAATGACTACTGTACCTGTAACTGACTTAGGTCTCAGAGTACCTACAGTCAACGAAGCAGGCGGTACTCCTCCGGTGAACGGGCAGGACTTCGTTGGTAAGTTCAAATCTGCGATCGAATCACAGGCTTCGGCTCTGAACATCGAGCAGGCACAGCCGCAGGATCAATCGCAGCTCAGGACTTCAACTCAGACGAACGAAGCTCCCAAGGAAGTCGACAGAGCCCCCAAAACTTCACCCGACAGGGAAAGCATTAAGAGCAATGTT
This sequence comes from Lachnospiraceae bacterium, assembly GCA_017620155.1. GTDB lineage: Bacteria > Bacillota > Clostridia > Lachnospirales > Lachnospiraceae > XBB2008. The sequence goes on from JAFZQY010000086.1 coordinate 4,758, forward strand.
GAGAAGCAGCCCACCAAAGCCGGCAAGGATGAGGTAACCGCTGAAGATGCCGAAAAGGCAGCCGAGATCATCACTCCCGAAACCATGGAAGTGATCGACGAGGCAGTAGAGCAGATAGTTAACGAGATCGCAGAAATGCTTGACTTAACTCCCGAAGAAGTACAGTCCGTGATAGATGACATGGGACTTACATCAGCCGATCTGCTCGATCCCGCAAACATGACCAAACTGGTCACCAACCTTTCGGGTAATCAGGATGCAGTCGCACTGCTGACAGACGCAGATCTTTATCAGACACTTGGAACCCTTCAGGAATTTGTGACAGAAACAAGAGAAGACCTCATGGATAAGCTGGACCTATCGCAGGAAGCCTTGAATGAGGTGCTGGTCCGGACAGAAGAGCCGGTACAGCAACCTGATGTAGCTGACACGAATCCGATTCCCGCAGAGGTAATTCCCGCAGAGATAAAAGCTGCAACGGAGAACCCTCTCGAAGGAATGAAGGATTATAAGATGACCACTACAGTCGATGGTGAAACGGTTACGATGGACGTAAGAGTAGATGATACTACCGGAGCCCAGACCGTCACCAATGTGACAGAGAGTGATCCTCAGCAGTCTGAACAGAGGCAACCGTCTGAACATAATAACTCCGGGCGTGAGTTGAAACGCGAAGACTCCCCCGAAGCTCCCCTCTTTACCCAGACAACAACACAACTTAATACAGAGAATATACAGGACTTCACAGGGATGACCGAAGAAGTCACCGGCTTCAGAACAGAAGCCTCCGATATAGCCGAACAGATCATGGAAAGCATGAGGGCCAATATCAGAGAAAATGTTACCGAACTCGAGATGAATCTTCATCCCGCAAGCCTCGGAAATGTGAGAGTAAACCTCCAGGCACAGAACGGACAGATCACAGCACAGTTCTTAGCACAGAACGAAACCGTAAGGGCCGCGATCGAGAGCCAGGTAGTACAGCTCAGAGAATCGCTTGAGGCACAGGGAATAAAGATCGAACAGGTAGAAGTCGCAGTTGCCAGCCAGGGATTTGACAGAAACAGAGATAACTCCCAGGGCCAGGGTGGATCCGGAGAGAACTCGCAGCAATCCGGAGGAAGAGTCGGAAGGGCCGGCAGGATCCGCAGGATCGACTTGAATGCCATGGACGGCGAAGAGATGGAAGATCTCGATGATGCCGACAGAATAGCGGCCGAGATGATGGCAAGCGAAGGCAACACAGTCGACTACACAGTATAAAGCGTGAAAGGAGCAGCACATGAGCGCAATAGCACATATAGAAAACGGTGAGATAGTATCGAGCGCTACCCAGGATTCCTTAAGCAAAGCTAAGGCCGGGACAGCCAACAAAGATGATTTTCTCCAGCTTCTTGTGGCTCAGATGAAATACCAGGATCCCATGGAGCCTACAGAGAATACCGAATGGGTTTCCCAGTACGCGCAGTTCTCACAGGTAGAAGAACTGCAGAACATGGCAACCAGCATGTCGCTCCAGAGAGCATCGGGGCTGGTAGGACAGACAGTCATCATGAATGTCGAGGATGCCAAGGGCAACGCCACCGAGATCGAAGGCAATGTCGATTTCGTATCATACGAAGGCGGAAACGCATTCCTGTCAATCAACGGCGAACTCTACGCGATGAGCGACTTAAAGCATGTTGTGGACAGCAAATACATCGCAGCCATGGATAACGCCAAGAGCTTCGTTACCGCTCTCGGTGAGCTCCCTGATCTGAATACGCTGGCTCTTTCGGACAAGACTCAGGTTGAGGATGTGGCATCCAAGTATTACAACTTAAGCGACTGGGAGAAATCACTTCTCGGAAGCGACGAGTTCAAGAATAAACTCGAAAACTACGTTTCAAGGATGATCGCTCTTGTTAAGGAAAGCGAAGAAAGCTGAGATAAGAGCACAGAGGTAAGAATATGCAGGTCATAAACAATCATATAAATATAAATCAGGCAGCCGAGCAGCTCCTGAACAGAAATGAAAAGACCGGCATTTCCGCTGAGAACGGAGTATCGGGATTATCCTTCCAGGATATCCTGCGAGGCAAGGTGGAAGCACCCGGAGAGGAGCCCATATCCCTTAAGTTCTCCAAACATGCGGCAGGCAGACTTGAAGATCGTAACATCCGTATGACGGATTCTCAGTTGGAAAGACTGACCGAAGGAGCGGTCAGGGCGCAGATGAAAGGAATCAAGGACTCACTTGTCATGGTCGATTCACTGGCATTTATCGTGAACGTACCCAATCAGACGGTAGTCACTGCCATGGATCAGACAGAGACCAATGACAATATTTTCACCAACATTGATGGTGCAGTAATAGCTTAAATAAGCGAGGAGGTAATTGCCTTATGATGAGATCACTTTTTTCCGGCGTTGCAGGTCTTAAGACCCACCAGACGAGGATGGACGTAATAGGTAACAATATAGCGAACGTTAACACTACAGCATACAAGTCACAGTCAATGACTTTCCAGGATCTGCTGTATCAGACAACTCAGAACGCATCCGCAGCCAATGCAAATACAGGTGCCGGCGGTATCAATGCCCGCCAGATCGGTCTTGGTGCCAAGACAGGTGCCATCTCCACAGCGATCACCCAGCAGGGTAGTGCACAGTCAACAAGCAATCCTTTTGATATCATGATCACCGGCGACAGCTTCTTCGTAGTATCAAACGGATCCGATAACTTCTTCACCAGAGACGGTTCCTTCTGCGTGGATGGTGTAGGAAACCTCGTAATGAGCTCCACCGGTTACACGGTAATGGGATGGCAGTCCGATGCAGACGGCAATGTTATCCAGGATAAGGTTTCTCCCTTACGCATCATGTCAGCCGATAACATGGTTTATCCTCCGGAGGCAACAAGCCTGGCTTATGTGACCGGTATCGTCGACAGAAACGATGTTCAGGTTTCTTCTTCAACCGGCCGCGTTATAGGCCTCAGCTTCTACGATAATCTCGGATATCAGTACAATGCAAGATTCTCGATCCATGAGATCGACGGCTCCAAAGGCGAGTTCTTTATACAGCTGGATAAGGTCCTTGACTCTACGGGAGAGGAAGTTAAAAATACCGGTGCCGCTTTTGGAAGTGACGTGAATTATAATGATGTAAGGTCGTACACAAAGCTTGCTCAGGGATATACTCTGGCAGAGGTTTCTCCCGCTACCGATCCCGTGACATACGAGATCCACGATGAGCATGGCACTGTAACAACCGATTATGCTACTGCTTACGGCCTTTCGGATACTGCTGGCGCTACTCTCAACTTTGACAACACGAGCGGTATTCTTACGGTAACCAAGCCCACAACGGTATCCAATGCTGCTTATCTTCAGTTTGACAAGAACACCGGTTATTTCAGCGGAGTAGGTACTGCTTCTGCCGGATTGAGTTCTGATGATGCTACGATTCAGCTGACATTCGCAGGAACAAACAAGAACTTCTCACCCATCACGATCGACTTCTCGACCACGACGATGTTCAACAACAACGGAACATCCACAGTCGGCGCTGTAAACGGTAATATCGAAGGCCTCGGAACAGGTAGAAGGCTCGGAGAACTCTCCGGCGTATCAGTATCCAAGGACGGTATCATCACCGGTACATACGATAACGGCCAGAGCAAGATCCTCGGCCAGATCGCAGTTGCTGCATTCGCAAACGCAGCCGGTCTTGAGAAGGCAGGAGACAACCTCTACACCTCAACTCCCAACTCCGGCGAGTTCGACGGAATCGGAATCGATATCACGGCTAACGGCGATTACATGACCAGCGGCGTTCTCGAGATGAGTAACGTAGACTTGGCAAACGAGTTCACGACCATGATCACCACACAGCGTGGTTTCCAGGCTAACTCACGTATCATCACCGTATCCGATACACTTCTTGAGGAGCTTACAAACCTTAAGAGATAAGGCTGACATAATGTAACATAGAGTACCTTTTCGGGGAACCGTCTTGCGACGGCTCCCCTTTAGGGTTTTTGGGAAAGCGTGCCTGCGGTGAATTGTTTCGCAGCGTCTCCCGGGATACTGTGTTTGGAGGTTCATTGTGATAGAGGTAACTAAGATAAACGGGGTGAAAGTCCTGATAAATCCGGATCTGATCGAACTGGTCGAGGAGACTCCGGATACCGTTGTTTCATTCACTACGGGCAGGAAAATTATCATAAAAGAAAGTAGACAAGATATTAAAGATTTAGTAAAATCGTATAGAAAGGATATTTTTGCATAGAATCGGCCGTATTTCTTGGGAAAAAGGGATACTATGGCTTGTTTTTGTGCGTTGATACCCTAATCTTACTGACGGAGAATTACTGTGGATATAGCTTCACTGCTTGGCCTTGTCATTTGTCTGGGCCTCGTTATATTCGGCATCACTTTTGGCAACAGCTTCAGCGTTATCATAAACTTCCTTGATGCACCTTCGGCGCTCATTACGTTCGGTGGCGCTTTCTGTTGTATTCTTGCCGCAAACTCCATACCCAGTTTCGTTAACGGCCTCAAGTCGTTTAAACTGATACTTAAAGTTCCGAATTTCAACACCGGCGAGATCATCAGCAAGATCATCGAACTCTCCAACGTTGCGCGTAAGGAAGGTCTGCTCGCGCTTGAAGAAGCTGCCGGCAACCTGGACGATCCCTTTTTGAAAAAGGGAATCATGCTTGTTGTAGACGGTACGGATCCCGAGCTTGTGCGAGGCATCATGGAGACCGAACTGATATCCATAGAGGACAGACATAAGGGATGCATAGGATTCTGGGAAGATCTGGGAGCCATGGGTCCTGCCTGGGGTATGATCGGTACCCTGGTCGGACTGGTTAACATGCTTCAGAACATGGATGATCCTTCGAGTATCGGTCCCGCGATGGCGGTTGCGTTGCTGACTACATTGTACGGATCCATGCTTGCCAACTGGATATGCGCACCCGTAGGCATGAAGCTCAAGAAGAACAATGCCATCGAGATGCAGGCTAAGGAGATAGAGATCGAGGGCCTTCTGTCCATACAGGCAGGTGAGAACCCCCGTGTAATAGAAGAGAAGCTCAAGTCCTTCCTTGCTCCTAAGGACAGAGAAGGAATAGGTGCTGACGCAGGCGGCGGAGGTGGAGAAGATGGCTAAGAAGAAGCCCGATGAACCGCCGAAAGGGGCGCCGGCGTGGCAATCGACTTTTGCCGACCTGATGAACCTGCTCCTCTGCTTCTTCGTATTGCTTTTCTCAATGTCATCGATCAACGAAGAGAAATACGAGCTCATAGTCGCTTCGTTCAGCAAGTCGACTTTCAGTATATTTGAAGCAGGATCGAGCGCCATAGGAGACGGAGTCCTCGTATCGAACGGCGTAAGCCAGTTGAACGAGCTTTCGGATTATATCAATTCCATGGGCCTTAACAATGAGGGTGAGAACTATGATATCGAATCCGAGAGTACGACCAGCGCGGATTCCGAGACCCAGCAGGACATGATGGAAGAGATGACCGAGTCCGGTCTTGAAGAGTCCGAGGAACTTGCTGAGCGCATACAGGAAGCTCTCGAAGAGAACGAGATGGAGAATGAGGTCGATATAGACTTCACATCACAGTACGTTCAGCTGACGCTTAAGGGTTCCATCCTGTTTGACTCGGGTTCTGTAGAATTAAAGCCCGAATGTCTGCCCGTACTCGATCTGATAGGAGTCATACTTGATAAGTATGCGAACAGCACAATAGAGATCGAAGGGCATACGGATAACGTGCCCATGCACGGAGCCAAGTACTCCAACAACGATGAACTCAGTTCAGGACGTGCATTGTCGGTGTTCAATTATCTGATCGCCAACACGAGTCTGGACCCTGCGACCGTTAAACATGCGGGCCGCGGCGAGTATGTTCCGGTAGCGGATAACTCCACTCCGGAGGGACGGAGCAAGAACAGAAGAGTTGAGATCAAGATATACAACTCATTAAATAACTATTAAGGGTAAGACGGCCCGGATAAAGGAAGATCAGAAGATCATGAAAAGAAATCTGCTATCCATAGTCATATTGGTACTGGTGCTCGTGAATACGGTGCTCAGTGTTATTCTGATGGTTTCGGTGGTAGGTACCGCCAAGAAAACCTCGGCACTCATCGACGGAATATCCGAAGCTCTTAGCCTGGAGGTTGAATCCCAGTCCAGCGCCGATGTGAATTCACAGGCCATTCCGATGACCAGTATCGATGTATATAATATTTCCGAGAGCATGACCATCCCTCTTGCCAAGAGCGATGACAAGGATCACTATTGCCTGGTTTCCGTAAGCTTCTCGGTCAACAAGGACCATCCTGATTATGCTACATACGGATCCGATTATTCGGCTCAGGAGAGTCTGATCAAGGATCAGGTCCGCGATGTTATCAGTCAGTACACCATAGACGAAGCCAAGGCCAATCAGGAGCTGATCAAACAGCAGATACTCGAGAGAGTACAGGCGCTGTTTAACTCCGATCTGATATTTAACGTATCGTTCGGCGAGTACATGTTCCAGTAAGAGAACTGACAGGAGCGGGAGGTAAGCCGGTTTGAGCGAGGTTCTGTCGCAAAATGAGATAGATAATCTACTGGCAGCCTTAAGCACCGGTGAACTTGATGCAGACACGCTGTCGGACACTAATGAGAAGCAGGTCAAGAACTATGACTTCAAACGTCCGGCAAAGTTCTCCAAGGAGCATTTAAGGACACTGGAGATCATCCACGAGCACTACGGGAGACTGTTATCCACAAATCTCCCCGTGTATTTACGTAAGACGGTGCAGGTTGCCGTTGCCAGTTCCGAGACCGTTACATTCTCGGAGTTTACGAACGCACTGGCTTCTCCGTCCATTTTGGGGATCATTAACTTCCATCCTCTGAACGGAACGATAATCCTGGATATGGCCCCGAATCTCGGGTTTGCCATGATCGACAGGATGCTCGGCGGTCAGGGTGAAGCTCTGGACAGGAGCAGGGATTTCTCGGAGATCGAGATGACCATTCTTCAGAAGATGATGGTCGTATGTATGCAGCTGATGCGCGATCCCTGGAAAAACGTGGTTGAGGTCAGCCCGGTATTGGACCGTATAGAGACCAATCCCGCTTTCGCACAGATCATTTCTCCGAGCGACATGATCGCCATCGTGACGCTGAATGTCAAGATAGGAGATACCGAAGGATTCTTCAATATATGTCTTCCGTTCTTTACATTGGAGGACGTAATGGATAAACTTAATACCAAGTTCTGGTTCTCCAACATGGTAGAAGTGAGCGGAGAACAGTACTCGGAGAATCTCGAAGCTATGATCAGGCATGTGGACATACCGATCAGAGCGGTTCTGGGCATGAGCAGCATATCCGTAGGCGATTTTGTGATGCTGCAGCCCGGAGATGTTATAAGAGTAAATACTGATGTGGATTCCGAACTTGATGTATATGTCGGAAACATACGGAAGTTTACCGGCTTGCCCGGATATAACAAGGACAAGTTTGCTATGAAGATCACATCCGTGATCAGAGAGGAGGATTGACTGCATGGATGGAATGCTGTCTCAGGACGAAATTAATGCGCTCCTAAACGGCATGGATGTAGGCTCCGACAGCGGAGCTGATTCCGGTTCCTCTGATGCAGGGTCGGATGCAGCACCCGAAGGGGGCGGCTCCAAAGTGGGCGATGTTGAACTGTCCGCAATGGAGTGTGATGCAATAGGCGAGGTCGCCAACATTTCGATGGGCTCCTCGGCCACGACACTGTATTCACTTGTCAATCGAAAGGTAAATATCACCACACCGACGGTTACTCTCGCTACATGGGAGAGCGTCATTCAGGATTACGAGAAGCCATGTGTATTTATTCAGATCAAATACACGGTCGGATTGGACGGATCCAATATCCTGGTCCTGAAAGAGCACGACGTGCTGGTGATCGCAGACCTGATGATGGGTGGAGACGGAAATGTAGAAGACACCGAACTCAATGAGCTTCATCTGTCGGCGATATCCGAGGCGATGAACCAGATGATGGGTGCTTCGGCAACTTCCCTTTCCACGATGCTTGGCAAGATGATCGACATTTCTCCTCCGGAGGCCTCGCAGGTCGATTTCACGGAGGGCAAGCAGGGATCGGAGATAGCAGAGTTCCTCGGAGGAACATTCGCGAAGATCTCCTTCAGGATGCAGATAGACGATCTTGTGGATTCGACTATCATGCAGCTGTACCCGCTGGATTTTGCAAGGGATCTGTGCAACGTGTTCCTGGCAAGCCAGTCACCCGAACCGGAACCTGCACCCGCGCCCGAACCTGTAGCGCCTTCCGCTCCGGTCACTCCGGTGGCTCCGCCGCCGGCAGCGCCCGCACCCGGACCCGGACCTCAGGCCGCACCGGACCCGATGATGGCCGGATATGCGCAGCCGATGCCGCAGATGTATGCACAGCCGATGCCGCAGATGTATGCGCAGCCGATGGCTCCGACCAATGTCATGCCGGCCCAGTTCCAGAATCTGGCGCCCAATATGGCAGGCATCCCGGGAGGCGAGAATATCGGCATCATCATGGATGTGCCGCTTGAAGTTACGGTAGAGCTGGGCAGGACCAGCAAATCGATCTCGGAGATACTTGATTTTGCTCCCGGTACCATCCTGGAGCTTGACAAGATAGCGGGTGAGCCCGTAGATGTCCTGGTCAACGGAAAGTTCGTTGCAAAGGGCGAAGTAGTTGTTATAGAAGAAAGTTTCGGCGTTCGCGTCACAGAAATCATTAATCAATAGGAGACAAAGAGATGGCAAAAAACATTTTGATTTGCGATGATGCAGCTTTCATGAGAATGATGATCAAGGACATTCTGACAAAGAATGGCTACAACATCGCAGGAGAGGCTGAAAACGGAGCAATGGCTGTAGATAAGTACAATGAGACCAAACCTGATCTCGTACTTATGGACATCACCATGCCTGAGATGGATGGTATTCAGGCTCTGAAGAAGATCAAAGAGAACGATCCTTCCGCATCAGTTATCATGTGCTCTGCCATGGGTCAGCAGGCAATGGTTATCGAGTCCATTCAGTCAGGTGCGAGAGACTTCATTGTTAAGCCTTTCCAGGCTGACAGAGTTTTGGAAGCGGTACAAAAGGTTCTCGGCTGATGGGGTCGTCTTACGGCCAGTTCATAGTCGTACTCCTTATATTTGTCGGCGTATTGGCGGTCACGCTTTGGGTCACCAGATGGCTGTCGGGATATCAGAAGACATCTGGTGCCGGATCAAATATCCAATTGATCGAAGCGCAGTCTCTCGCCACGGGCAAATATATACAGATAGTACGCATCGGTGACAGGTATTTTGCACTTGCTGTGTCAAAAGATAATGTCACTCTGATAAGTGAACTTGAAAAGGATTCTCTTATCATACGCGAAAGCGGCTCCCGGGCTCCTTCTTTTAAGGAGATACTGTCCGGGACCAGATCGGTAGGTGGTGGGGAAACCCCGGAAAATGAGAACAAAGAGTAGACGATTTTGTCATCATATAGTCAGATTAATATGCCTGCTGATTTCGGTGGGCATATTGTGTGTATCGGGACCTGCCGTAATCAGGGCCCAGGCTGTCGAAGAGATAGACAGTAACGAACATCATCTGACCGGTGACAGAGAAGACAGCACGAATATAGACGAACCCGGAACCAGCGAATCGCCGGATGATCTTGCGGACTTAAACATCGCTAATACCGTTACCGTCACATATGCGAACGGTAACGGACAGATTAACGGTGCACTTAGGATACTCATCATCCTTACGCTGATAGCGATCGCTCCGTTCCTGATCATCATGCTGACATGCTTTACGAGGATAATCGTCGTATTGCATTTTACCAGGATGGCCCTGAACACGCAGACGGCTCCACCCAATAACGTGCTCATAGGCTTAGCTTTGTTTCTCACATTCTTTATCATGCAGCCTACCATAATGTCGGTCTACAACGAGGCGATAGTGCCTTATGAGGCCGGCGAACTCGAAACGGCGGATGCATTCGAAGCGGGCATGAAACCCATACGTGAATTCATGTATCCGCAGACCCAGCAGAAGGATATGCTCATGTTCATGGAGATATCCCGGACCGAATGGGACGGAACGCTCGAATCCATTCCGAATGCCGTGCTGGTACCGAGTTTTATCATTTCAGAACTTAGAAGCGCGTTTATAATCGGCTTTTTGATATATATTCCGTTCATCGTAATAGATATGGTCGTGGCATCGACACTTATGAGCATGGGTATGATGATGCTGCCGCCGACTACTATCTCGGCCCCGTTCAAGATACTGCTGTTCGTATTGGCCGATGGATGGAATCTCGTGATCATGAATGTTGTCAAGACATATTATTAGTCAGTGAGGTGACGTTATGACCATTGGTGACGTACAGCAAATCATAGGCGATGGACTGTTCTGCATTATTAAGACAGCGCTTCCGGTGCTGCTCATCAGCCTTATAGTTGGTCTTGCCGTTTCCATTTTCCAGACGGTCACCTCCATTCAGGAACAGACGCTTACATTCGTTCCAAAGGTGCTTGCGATCTTCCTGACGCTTACCGTCATAGGCAACTGGATGCTGAATAATCTGGTCACCTATGTTAATGACCTGTGGAGCGGGTTTGCAATATACATAAGGTAGGAACATGCTTGATATAAGCTTTTCTTATGGTGACCTGCAACAGTTCCTACTGATAGTTGTCAGAGTGACCAGTTTCATATTTATAGCTCCGTTTTTCGGCATGAATAATACTCCCAGGCGTGTGAAGATCGGCATGGGACTGGCGATATCGATATTGCTTTACGGGATCGTTGAGAGGCCGGAGCTGGTGTTTGATTCGGAGATAGAATACGCGATCATAGTCATGAAAGAGGTGATCTGCGGACTTCTGATCGGTCTGGGAGCACAGCTGGTTACTACGGTCACGGTTCTGGCAGGATATATAGTGGATATTGAGACCGGTATGAGTATGGCTCAGGTCTTTGACGTCAATACCAGACAGCAGGTTTCCATATCCAGCGGTATATATCAATACTCATTCCTGCTGATGATGATCATTTCAGGAATGTATCGTTATCTGCTGGGGGCTTTGGTTGATTCGTTTACCCTGATCCCCGTTGGAGGAGCGAATTTCAATGCAGACAAGCTGGTATCTCAGATGATCAGCTTTCTGGGACAATATATGAGCATAGGCTTCAGGATAGCTCTTCCGATATTTTGCAGCATATTGCTGCTCAATGCGGTTTTGGGTGTTTTGGCCAAGGTTGCGCCGCAGATGAACATGTTTGCTGTCGGAATGCAGCTGAAGGTGCTGACAGGACTGTCGCTTTTATATATAACGGTATTTACTTTGCCAAGAGTTTCGGAATTCATCTTTACAGAGATGAAAAAGATGATAGTAGGTTTTGTAGAGGGCATGATGTGAGCTTGAGATATGACCTTCAGTTCTTCGCCAAGGACGGCCCTGGCGGAGAAAAAACCGAACCGGCTACCGCCAAGAAATTGCAGGATGCCCGCAAGGACGGGCAGGTAGCCAAAAGCAGGGAAGTCAACAATGTCGCAATGCTTATCGCACTGTTTGTTTTTATCGGTTCGATGGCAGCGTATTACGGCAGAAGCTTCCTGAATATTTTTAATCTGGTATATAACCGTATCCCCGAGTGGACGGTAATGTATCAGGGTGAGATGCCATTTGCGACGATATACAGCGGGTTGAGTATGATCATCCGGCGCTATCTGCTGATAGTATTGCCGGCTCTGCTCATAGGCTTTATAGTACCGTTCATAACGAATCTGGTTCAGGTCAAATGGAAGCCTACAACCAAACCGATGAAGCCGAAGCTCAGCAAACTCAATCCGATCAACGGAGTGAAGAGGCTGTTCTCCCTCAATTCACTTATGGAACTGGTAAAATCGATCCTCAAGATCGGTATCATCGGTTTGATGGTGTTCCTGTACCTTAGAAAAAATCAGAACAACCTGCTTATAATCCTGGATCTGCCCATAATGGACGCATTGAGTCTGCTCAGCAATACGATCGTGGCCATAGGCATCAGGATATCTGCCGCATATTTAGTTCTTGCTGCTGCTGATTATCTGTATCAGAAATGGAAATTCAGCGAAGATATGAAGATGACCAAGCAGGAGGTCAAGGACGAATACAAGAACATGGAAGGTGATCCTCAGATCAAGGGCAAACAGCGTCAGAGGATGATGGAAGCTTCCAGACGACGCATGATGCAGCAGCTCCCGCAGGCGGACGTGGTCATCACCAACCCTACGCATTATGCGGTTGCGATCAAGTATGATCCCGACCTGTATGACGCCCCTTATGTTGTAGCAAAGGGTGCTGATTATCTGGCGGCCCGTATTAAGGAGATTGCCAGAGAAAACAATGTTGAGATAGTGGAAAACAAGCCTTTGGCGCGTATGCTCTATGCCAATGTGGATGTTGACCAGATAGTACCTCCGGAACTGTATCAGGCGGTTGCGGAAGTTCTCGCGTTCGTATACCACGTGCAGGGTAAAGTATAATAAATGGTTTACATAATCCCGCGCCGGAGATTTATATAACAGATCAGGAAAGGAGGAAACATGGGTAAGTTAAGGATAGCTGATGCCGGCGTAGCCGTATATCTGCTTATCGCTTTTATCATGCTCATAGTTCCCATTCCGGCTTTCCTGCTGGATATTTTCCTGGCTGCAGACATGGCGATCAGCTTTACGATTCTGTTTACATGTATGTTCTCGCTGGAAGTGCTGGATATGTCGTACTATCCCACGATCCTGCTTTTTTCCACGATATTCCGTATCGCCCTGAATGTATCTTCGACGAGGCTGATCCTCTCAACAGGTGAAGCAGGAAACGTTATTCAGGTCTTCGGTGAATTCGTCGGCGCGGGCGACCTGGTCATCGGTGTCATCGTTTACCTGATACTGCTGATAGTCCAGTTCATGGTCATCAACAAAGGTTCCGAGCGTGTGGCTGAAGTAACCGCCAGGTTTACACTGGACGCTATGCCCGGTAAGCAGATGGCCATCGATGCGGACCTTAATACCGGCGCGATCACGGATACGGAGGCCAAGGCCAGACGAGACAAGATACAGGAAGAAGCAAGCTTCTTCGGTTCCATGGACGGTGCCGTTAAGTATGTAAAAGGAGATGCGACCGCAGGCCTTATCATCACGGCGGTCAACATCATCGGCGGTATCGCGATGGGCATGCTCAGGAACGGAATGGATATGCAGACCGCTCTTGACCACTATTCGATACTGACCATCGGTGACGGTCTGGTAAGCCAGATACCTTCACTGCTCATATCGCTTTCAACAGGTATCCTGGTAACCAAGGGATCCAAGAATGCTGATTTCGGTACCGTGCTAATAGGCCAGCTCTTCGGCATTCCCAAGGCGCTGTATATTGTCGGCGGCGTCATGGCTTTCCTGGGAATAGTTACACCCCTTAACACCATACTTTTTGTGGTGATCGGAGCTTTCTTCATCATTACGGCCCGCGTCATCGCGGGTACCATAGAAACTGCGAAGATCGAGGCCGAGGTTGAGAGCGAGGAAGCGGCTGCGGAGGAGATCAGGCAGCCCGAGAATGTCACATCGCTGCTCAATGTCGATCCTATTGAGCTCGAGTTCGGTTACGGTATCATCCCGCTGGCGGATGTCAACCAGGGCGGCGACCTGCTTGACCGAGTTGTCATGATCAGGCGTCAGATAGCTCTCGAACTCGGTACCGTCGTGCCGATCATCCGTTTGAGAGATAACATACAGCTCAATCCGAACCAGTACATCATCAAGATCAAGGGCGTTCAGGTTTCGGAAGGAGAGATCCTGTTTGACCACTATCTGGCCATGAATCCCGGATATGTGGAGGAACAGATCCCGGGTATCGAGACAAGGGAGCCTTCATTCGGACTTCCGGCCACATGGATCACCGAAGGCCAGCGTGAAAGAGCCGAGAGCATGGGGTATACGGTTGTAGATCCTCCTTCGATCATAGCCACGCACTTAACGGAGATCATCAGGCAGCACATAGCCGAACTCCTTACACGTCAGGATGTTCAGAACCTGATAGATAACCTGAAGGAGACCAATCCTTCGATCGTGGACGAGCTTGTTCCCAAGCTTCTTGGTTTGGGCGAGGTTCAGAAGGTTCTTCAGAATCTGCTTAGAGAAGGCATATCCATAAGGGATCTCCTTACGATATTCGAGACTATGGCGGATTACGCCACGACTACGAGAGATACGGATATCCTGACAGAATATATAAGGCAGGCGCTTAAGCGCGCGATATCCAATAAGTATTTCCCCGCCAATGAGGTCACGCATGTCGTTACCGTTGATTCCACTGTTGAGCAGGAGATCATGTCGAGCGTCAAGCAGACAGAGCAGGGAGCATATATTACCATGGATCCTCAGAAGATCGAGGCACTCATGAACAGTGTCAAGGCCGAGACCGAGAAACTCGAGAATCTCGGCAGGAACCCGATAGTCGTCACATCTCCGATCGTCAGGGCGTATTTTAAGAAGCTGACGGAAGAATACTTTAAGGATCTGATAGTTGTGTCTTATAATGAGATAGACACCGATGTAAGCATTCAATCAGTAGGAACGGTAAACATATAGGATGATCATCAAGAAGTTTACAGCAAAAACAGAGGCGGAAGCTACCGCAGAGGCAAGAAAGGAACTGGGGCCCAATGTAGTCGTAATGAACGTTCGGAGCGTCAAGCAGAAGGGCATTTTCTATTTTCTGAAAGCTCCCCTCATGGAAGTTACGGTGGCTCTTGAGGAAGAGGGAGAACCGGGCGCCGTAAGACGAAAAGTAGTCACGCCCGAGCCCGCACCGATGGGCGATCCGGTTCGCGAGGCGGTCAGCCGCGTGAGCTCTCTGGTCAATGCCGATCTTGAAAAGGAAAAGAAAACGCCTGATGAAGATCACCACGATTCGGTCATAGAGGAAAAACTGGATTCGCTGCAGAGTCTGCTTGAAAAGCAGATAGCATCACCCGCACCCGCACCGGAGCCCGAACCTCCCAAAACGGCGCAGAAGTCCGTTCAGGAAGACGGATCCAAGGCTGATGAAGCGGATAGTGAACTCCTGAAGTTCATGAAGCTTCTTTATAATACGATGATCGATAACGAGGTCAATGAGAAGGTTGCCAATGCGATCATAGAAGAGACCCGCAAGTCCTCTAAGCCCGGCATGCCTTTTGACTTTGCCCTGGCTGCCACATATCAGAAGATGATCCTCAAGTTCGGCACGCCTCAGACGATCACCCCTGCAACGCGCGGGCCCAAGGTGGTGTTTTTCATAGGCCCTACAGGCGTCGGCAAGACTACGACGATAGCCAAGATCGCTTCCAAATTCTCGGTTGAGGAAGGCAAAAAGGTGGCGCTCCTTACCGCCGATACATACAGGATAGCCGCAGCGGAACAGCTGCGTACCTATGCCAACATCCTGGAAGTTCCGTTCAGGATCGTATTCTCCGTGGAAGATGTGGAAAAGGCTCTGGACGACTTCACGGCCTATGATTACATACTGGTCGATACGGCGGGACATTCCCATCAGAACGAGACCCAGCGCGAGCAGATGAACGAATTCATACATTCAGTGGACGGTCTTGCAGAGAAGGAGACATTCCTGGTTCTTTCGGCAACGACCAAATACAGGGATCTCATCAGCATTGCCGACACATATTCGTCAATGACTGACTATAAGCTGATCTTTACCAAACTGGATGAGACCACGACGCTCGGTAATCTTCTGAACTTGAAGCTCCATACCGGCACTACGATTTCGTATGTGACCAACGGGCAGAACGTACCCGATGACATAGCACCGTTTAATCCGCAGAAGACAGTGAAACTCCTTCTCGGCGGCAAATGAAAGTGACCCCATATGGATCAGGCAACCGGTTTAAGAAATCTCGTAAAATCGAATAATGCAGCGACCGGAAACAGTTCGGGGCGTCCGATCTCCAGAGTCATCACCGTGACGAGCGGCAAAGGCGGAGTCGGCAAATCCAACACATCCATCAACCTGGCCATACAGTTCCGTAAGCTGGGGCAGAGGGTGATAATACTTGATGCCGATTTCGGACTTGCCAATATCGAGATCATGTTCGGAGCGGTACCGAAGCATAACCTCTGCGACCTGATATATCAGAATAAGAATATCCGTGAGATAATCACATGGGGGCCCATGGAAGTCGGATTCATATCCGGCGGATCCGGCATAGCCGGTATGTCCAATTTGGGGCGCGACTATCTCACATACATAATACAGAACCTGGCGGAGTTAGACGCCATTGCCGACATCATCATAGTGGATACCGGAGCCGGCATATCGGATGCGGTACTTGAGTTTCTGGTAGCGAGCGGCGAGATCCTGCTCGTGACCACTCCCGAGCCTACATCCATCACCGACTCGTATTCCCTGCTCAAAGCCCTGAACAGACATAACAGGTTTGACCGGGACTATTCGCAGATCAAGGTGGTTGCCAACAAGGTGGATTCCGATTCCGAGGGCCAGGCACTTTTTAACAAACTTAATGCCGTGGTCAACAGATACCTGCACCTGCCGATCACATATCTCGGGGCAGTGCCTCAGGACCAGCAGCTGGTCAAGGCCGTGATGCAGCAGATGCCTGTATCGATCCAGAATCCGTCGGCCAAGTCATCACAGGCTTACGAGACCATCGCGGCCAAACTTATGAACATCGACACCGATAAGCTACACAAACGCGGAATGGCGGCGTTTTTCTCTCATATAGTTACTACAGCCAAAAAAGCACAGGCTTGAACTGTGACATCAGGAGGTATGCATGCTATCTAAATACGTAGTGGTGGGGAACCGCGTGGAACTTCAATCAGTCAGGAGACTCAAACTGAATGAAGAATCCGGAAACGAAGAGCGTAAGGTATACACGACCAAGGTGTACGACATCATATCCGATGAGCGTATCGAGCTTCTCATGCCCATGGAGCAGACCAAGCTGATCCTGCTCCCGGTAGACGGTGAGTATGAGCTTTGCTTCTATACCGACAACGGTCTGTATCAGTGCGTGGCCAAGGTCGTGGACAGATATCGCGATAACAATATCTATGTTCTCGCACTCGACCTGACTACGAACCTGCGTAAGTATCAGAGAAGGGAGTACTACAGGTTCAGCTGCGCTCTGGAGATGAATTCACGCGAACTTCTGAAA